>CAYMNX010000776.1:0-4387 GCA_964391905.1 uncultured Rhizobiaceae bacterium | reverse complement strand
GGGGATCGCCGGGGCGTCGAGACGTTGATCAGGCGCGGCCGGGCCTCTTTTCGTCCCGCCGTCTTTCCGCCCCTCGAGCGATTTTATCGGCATAGGCGGCTCGACCGCGTTCTCGGGCGGCCTTGGTCCGGGCAATCCGGTCCCGTTCCCGATCTTCCCATTTTTGGTCGTATTGCTGCTTTTGGCGCTCGTCTCGCATGTCACGAATATGACAGCCGACCAGTCGCATATCCAGCGGGTCAAACTGACACACCACCCCATCGGCAATCGCCCCGCCGGTCGCGGGTCAAGTAGAATTTTCGGGTTTACGCCCGACGCGTCGCCGCGAGCCCTTGGCCATGCCACATTCGACTTCCGCGCATCCACGCCTGGATCTCGCGTTCTAAACACGTGGGCGGGCGGCAGGGAGGCCGGCCATGATGTCTCACCGAGATTCTCCGCAACCTTTTCACCCGAGCCCGGCCTTTGTGCCGGGCTTTTTCTTTCAGCAAATCTTTTTCGAGGAGAGCATGACACCGCGACAGTATTTTTTCGTTCTCGAATATCTTATCGATCTCAATGGCGAGCATGCGGCGGTCCGTGCCGGCTACGCGCCGAGCAATGCGCGCTCGCAAGCGGCGCGGCTTCTCCAGCGTCCCGACGTCGCGGCCGCGATCCGCACCGAGATGGCGGAGCGCGCGCAGCGCACCGGGATCACGGCGGAGCGCGTCATCGAGGAATATGCGCGCATCGCCTTCGCCGATATGCGGCTCCTCGGCGATTGGGGGCCGGGCGGCATCGGGCTGCGGCCGTCGAGCGAGCTCTCGGACGAGGCGGCGGCGCTCATTGCCTCGATCGCCGACGACAATATCAGTCGCGGACGCGACAGTTTCCGCGTCACGGTCTTCGACAAGCGCAAGGCGCTCGAAAGCCTCGCGCGGATTTTCGGGCTCAACATCGTCGAGCCGCATTCCGACGCGCCCCCGGCATGACGGACGAACACGGGAAGAGCGGCGCTGTGGGCGCGCGCCGCAAGCGCGCGGCGACGCTGAGGCCGCGCCATCAGCGCTTCGTTACCGAGTACCTCAAGGATCTCAACGCCACGCAAGCGGCGATACGCGCCGGCTATACGGCGCGCAACGCGGATGCGCATTCCTATCGGCTGCTGCGCCGCCCCGATATCGCCGCCGCGCTGGAGCGGCATCTCGAGACGCGCAAGGCGAACCGGCGGCACATGGCCGTCCGCGTGCTCATGGAATATATGAGCATCGCCTTCGCCAATATGCGCGATTTTGCCGATTGGGGGCCCGAGGGCATGACGCTTCGCGCCAAGGAGACGCTCGGCGATGCGGAGGCCGCGGCGATTGCCGAGGTCGTGCCCAATGGCAAGAACGGCAGGGGCGGCAAGCTGAGGCTCTACGACAAGAAAGCGGCGCTCGATGCGCTCGCGCGCCATCTCGGCCTGTTCGATCCGAATCACAGCTTGGGCGAAGACAAGACCGTCGATGGACGGGATTCCCGCGAGGTCTTGCGCGAGCGCCTCTTCCGCATCCTCGGCAAGGGCGAGGCGTGATGCATAACGACGATGCGGCCCGCCATCCGGCGTTAACGTCTCGTCGAGCGACGCTCGCTATCATGCGCGGCGAAGAGAGGCGGAACGAAAGACCGATCGTGCGAAAGATCGCTATCGACTTTGCCGGCGCGGCGTTTCTTCTCGCCGCAAGCCATGGCGCTTGGGCCGAGGACGGGGCGACACGCGCGGCTTCATCGTCCGACAAATCGGCTTACGACCTTTTCGATCCGACCCCGGCCGATCGGCTGCGCGGCATGGATACGGACCGTCCGAACAAGACCAACACGCCGCACACGATCGATGCCGGCCATATTCAGGTCGAAACCGGCATTTTCGACTATGCTCATAACCGCGATCGCTCTCAGGGGGCGGATGCGACGACCGACATGCTCGCCCTCGGTCGCTTCAACATCCGTCTCGGCGTCCTCGATAACGTCGAGGTGAATGTCGCCTTCGACAGCGACGATCTCCTCTGGAGCAAGGACCATCTCGCCCAGCAATCGACCCGCCAGCAGGGCTTTGGCGACATCGTGGCGGGCGGCAAGGTCAATCTCTGGGGCGGCGAAGGGAGCGACGCGGTCTGGTCGACGGCGCTCGCGCTCCAGCCGCAATTCAAAATTCCGACGGCGCAGGGCGATCTCGGCAACGGTCATCCCGAATTCTTTTTCGGCGCGCCGTTCCTCGCCAACCTGCCGGCGGACTTTCACCTCGGCCTTCAGACGACGGTGTCATGGGAGCGGAATCTCGCCAATACCGGCGATGTGACGGGCTGGCAGAATTCCGCCTCGCTCGATCGCGTGCTCTTCGATACCGTCGACGTCTATGTCGAATATTGGTCGCATGTCAGCAGCGAGCGTCACATCGCGGCGCAGCAGACCTTCGATGTCGGCTTCATCTATGCCGTGAGCGATAATCTCACCGTCGACGCGGGCGCCAATATCGGCCTCAACAAGGCATCGAACACGCTCGAGCTGCTGAGCGGCTTCAGCCTGCGCTTTTAGAGAAGCCGAATCTCGATCGTGCGGAATTGCCTTTCTTTTTCGTCATTCCCGCGCAAGCGGGAATCCAGAGTTGCAAAGTTCAGTCGCTTGCCCTGGGTCCCCGCTTTCGCGGGGACGACGAGATATTGTGTTCCACTTACTCTGGACTCGCTCTCTAGCGTAACCGGAACCTTGAAGCTCATCCGAGCGATCGACGGCGACCGAGCTGCGATGGAATCCGACCCGCTCTGCGGCATTTGGCGACAGTCCACGCGGCCGGCGGGGCGTGCGTCGAGCGGCCTTCTTCTTCCTGCGGTTGCGGAGTCCCCGCCCATTCTCCTTTACATATTTAGCAATATAAACGGGTTCTTAGAGACCAGTCCCTATGATCGAGCGCTGCGATTTTGCTCCATAGGGAAATAGAAGCCATGGCGTTTTTCCAGAATCTTTCGATCCGCGCCAAAGTGACCGGCGCTTTCGCTCTCATGCTGGTGCTGACCGCCGGCGTCGGTTATTTCGCGGTCGATCGGCTGGGCGCGGTCAATGATGCCGCCCATGATATTCGCACCAACTGGCTGCCTTCGGTGCGCTTGCTGGGTCAGGTCGGCATGATGAGCGAACGCGCGAAGGCCATTCAGAACAATATCATCACGGCGCCGCCCGGTAGCGATTCGAGCAAGGCCGAGGGCGCGCTGAAGCTCACCCTCGACACGCGGGAAACCGCGTGGCGCAGCTATCTGGCGACGGTCAACAATGGCGAGGAACGACGTCTCGCCGACGAGATCGACAAGCAGTGGAAAGCCTATTCGGCGCAGTGGGATCAGGTGCAAGCGATGCTCAAGAAAGGCGATCGCGATGGCGCCTCCAACCTCAATGGCGGCGATATGCTCATCGTCATGGGCAAGCTGCGCAACGCGCTGGACGCCGATATCGAGCTCAACACGAAAGGCGGCGATGCGGCCGCGCAAATGGGCGAGGATATCTATTCGGCGGCCCGCCTCTGGATCATGATCGCCATCGCCGTGGCGGTCGCGCTGGGCATTGCCGTGGCGCTCCTCATCGTCAACGGCGTATCGAAGCCCATCGGCATGATGACCGAGGCGATGAAGCGTCTGGCCGGCCATGATTTGAAGGCCGAGATCGTCGGGGTCGGGCGCAAGGACGAGATCGGCGCGATGGCGGAGGCCGTGCAGGTCTTCAAGGACAACATGATCGAGGCCGATCGCCTGACGGCGGCGCAGGAGGCCGAGCGCCAGGTGAAGGAGAAGCGGGCGCAGGCGCTCGACCTATTGACGAAGAATTTCGATGCGAAAATCCGCGAGCTGGTCGGAACCTTGTCTTCGGCCGCGACCGAGATGGAAGCGACGGCGCAATCGATGACGGCGACGGCGGACCAGACCAACCGGCAGTCATTGACCGTCGCCTCGGCGACCGAACAGGCTTCTGCCAATGTGCAGACCGTCGCGACCGCCTCGGAGGAGCTGTCCTCCTCGATCCAGGAGATCGCACGCCAGGTGGCGCAATCCTCGAAGATCGCGATGAAGGCGGTCGAGGATGCAAAGCACACCGACGCGACGGTGCAGGAGCTCGCGCCCGGCGCGCAGTAGATCGGCGAGGTGGTGAATCTCATCCAGAGCATCGCGAGCCAGACCAATCTTCTGGCGCTCAACGCGACGATCGAGGCGGCGCGCGCCGGCGAAGCGGGAAAGGGCTTCGCGGTGGTGGCATCCGAAGTAAAGGCGCTTGCCAATCAGACGGCGAAGGCGACGGACGAGATCGCGGGGCAGGTCGGGCAGATCCAAGAGAGCACGAAGCAGGCGGTGGATGCGATCCGCGGCATCGCGCAGACGATCGA
>CAYMNX010000775.1:0-4915 GCA_964391905.1 uncultured Rhizobiaceae bacterium | reverse complement strand
GCTGTTGCCGGTGATCGGGGCCGCGCGCAACGAGCTGCGCGGCAAGGTCGTCCTGGCGCCGCCCTCCGCCGCAGCCGAGCCTTGGGCGCGGCGCCTGCCCGATCCGGTCGTCGCCCAAGCCTCAGGTTGGATGCGGGTGCGGCAACGCGCGCGGCAGCGCGGCGTCGAATTGCCGCTGGTGATCTCGGATCACGCGGATTGGGACGAGCTCGTCGCGACGATCGACGAGGTAAAGCCGGCCGAGCTCTGGATCACGCATGGCGCCGAGGACGCGCTGCTGCGGCAGGCGAGCCTCATGGGCTACGCCGCGCGCGCCCTCTCGCTCGGCGGGTTCGAGGACGAGGATTAGCCTTGGACCGGTTCGCGACGCTTCTCGACGCGCTCGTCTTTACCCCCGGGCGATTGGGCAAGCTGCGCCTGCTGCAGGACTATTTCGCGACCACGCCCGATCCCGATCGCGGCTGGGCCCTCGCCGCGCTCACGGGCGAGCTCTCCTTTCCCGGCGTCAAGCCGGCGCAGATTCGCAATCTTGCCTTGAGCCGCGTCGATGCCGAGCTTTTCGCGCTATCGCATGATTTCGTCGGCGATCTCGCCGAGACCGTCGCTCTGATCTGGCCGCGGCAGGCGAGCGCCGAGCCCGTCCCGGCGCTCGGCGCGATCGTCGCCGGCATGGCAGCGGCGACGCGCGACAGCTCCGGCACCTTGCTCGCGCGCTGGCTCGATGCGCTCGATGCCACCGGACGCTGGGCGCTTTTGAAGCTCGCGACCGGCGAATTGCGCGTCGGCGTTTCCGCGCGGCTTGCCAAGACCGCGCTCGCCGCGTGGTCGCGAATGCCGCTCGACGCGATCGAGGCGGTTTGGCACGGGCTCGAGCCGCCCTATGCCGCGCTCTTCGCGTGGCTCGAAGGCAAGGCCGCGCGGCCCGAGACCACGGGCCGGCCGACCTTCACGCCGCTGATGCTGGCGCAGCCGCTCGAAGAAGAGGACATTCCGCGCCTCGATCCCGCGGATTATCGCGCCGAATGGAAATGGGATGGAATCCGGGTTCAGCTCGTCGGACGCGGCGGCGAGAAGCGGCTCTACTCGCGCTCCGGCGACGACATCGGCGCGGCTTTCCCCGACTTGGTCGCGGCAATGACGGACGATGTCGTGCTCGATGGCGAGCTCCTCGTCATGCGCGATGGCGTCGTCGCGCCGTTCAACGATCTGCAGCAACGGCTCAACCGCAAGATCGCGACGCCCAAGCTTCTCGAAGACTATCCGGCTTGGGTCCGGCTCTACGACATCCTCGAGCATCGCGGTGAGGACTTGAAGGCTTTGTCCTTCGACGAGCGGCGCGAACGTCTCGCCGCATGGTATCGGGCGGCGCCGCGGCCGCGTTTCGACCTATCACCGCTTCTGCCCTTCACCCGATGGGACGAGCTGCGCGCATTGCGCGAAGGCGCACGCGACCGCGCGATCGAGGGGCTAATGCTGAAGCGCGCCGATTCCGCCTATGTTTCCGGCCGCCCCAAAGGGCCGTGGTTCAAATGGAAGCGCGACGCCCTGACGATCGATACCGTGCTGATGTACGCGCAGCGCGGTCATGGCAAGCGCTCGTCCTTCTACTCGGATTACACTTTCGGCGTCTGGCGCGACGCAGAACTCGTTCCCGTCGGCAAGGCCTATTCCGGCTTCACCGACGAGGAGTTGCGCCAGCTCGACCGCTGGATCCGCGATCATACGGTCGAGCGCTTCGGCCCGGTGCGTGCCGTCGCGCCGGCGCTGGTGCTCGAAGTCGCCTTCGACAGCGTGCATCGCTCGACGCGTCACAAATCCGGCTTTGCGATGCGCTTTCCCCGCATCCACCGTATCCGCTGGGACAAGCCGGCGAAGGAAGCGGATCAGCTCGCCGCAATTCAGAAACTGGCCATCTGATCGACACTTTCTCGCCGCCCACCAACACAGATTTATCACGAGAATTACCGGCGTGTGAGCATCCTACCCTCGCGCATGCGCTAAAATCAGCCTTTCCAACATAGGAGTTCTGAATGGATCGTCGTGGCTTCGTTGCCGCAGCCGGAGCGGCCACGGGTATGACGCTGGTGAGCCAGCTTCGCTATGCATCGGCCGCAACACGTCCGGCGCCGCGTGGCAGCGCCTCGATCTTCGATTTCGGCGCGGTCGGCGACGGCGAGACCGATGACAGCGCCGCCTTCAACAAAGCGTTGGAAACGGCAGCACGGGAAGGGCGCACGATCATCGTGCCCGGTTTCACCTATGCGATTGCGCGTCCGATCAAATGGGAGTCGACGAACCATGTCGGACAAGCCTGGGGATTGCAATGCCAGGGCGCAAAGCTGGTCTCGAAATTGAGGCATGGCGAGACCATCCTCTCGCTGACCGCAAGGCACACGGTGCGCTATTTTCGCCTCGTCGGCGGGCTGACCATTCAAGGCACCGGAAGCGATGGAAACGGGGTCCACATCTATTGTCCTGGGGGCAAAGCGTTCTTCTACAACGCGACGCTCGAGGGGCTCTCTATCGAGGGAACCGGCATTCACGGTTTGCTGTTCGAGGGAAATGTCTTCGAGAGCGTCATCCTGACGTCCTTCTTTCAGGATTGCAAAAAACACGGCGCGACCTTCGCGCATTCGAAAGGCGGCATCTGCTCGGCGATCAATGTGATCGGATGCTTTTTCAACCAGAACGGCGAATACGGGCTGTGCGCCACCAATTTCGACGGGCCCTATGGCGGAACCACCGACGTGCGCGTTTATGGCGGCTATTGCCGCGACAATAAGAGCTACGGCTTCTACTACAACAACGGTACGGGGGCCGGGGCGCTCGAGCAGGTCGGCTTCGAAAACAATTGCCGATCATTGCAGCCGGGCGACCCGAACGGCGCGCACATATACGGACTCAACGCGATGCAGCTGCGCTATTGCGCCGGCTATAATGAATATGGCGGTGCCACCTATCTGCTGCGCGGCTGGTTTCAAGGCCTCACGGTCTTGGAAGGATGCACGCAGGCCGCCGGCGGCGCGGTCGGCAAGACCGGCAAGTCGCGGCTCGTTCAGGTTAACGGCAGCGACAAAGGGCACGTCATCGTCAGCCGCAGCAGCGGTGGCATCGACGAGGTCGATGGCAGCCATTGCACGTGGTCGGCGATAAATTCTACGGGGCCCTCGCCACGCGGCGATCTCGATCTACGCGGCGTCATCTCGAGCAGCTGACGCGATAATGATGGTTCGATGACAAGGCCCTATCACACCTTGATCACTGGCTTGAGCACCCTCCCTCTTCTTTTATCCAGTGCATGTACGTGCCGCGTTCTTGCCGTGCCGAATAGCTGGAGCCGCGGACGGGCGGTTTTTTGATGTTCCGGAAAGATCGCGAACAAGCGCTACGAGTCGACCATCTGCACGCCGATGTGGTGGGGCGGTCGGTGCGCGGCGGCGTCATTACGTTCGGCGCCCAAGCGATCAAAGTCGTCGTTCAAATCGGTACCGTCGTGATCCTGAGCCGTCTGTTGGCGCCCCAGGCTTTCGGCTTGTTGGCGATGGTTGCCGCTGTGATCGAGATTCTCGATCAATTCAAGGATCTCGGCCTTTCCATGGCGACGATCCAGAAGCCCGACATCACTCATCGGCAAGTGAGCGCGCTGTTCTGGATCAATGTCGCGATCGGGACGACGCTGATGCTGCTCGTGATGGCTGCGGCACCGCTCGTCGCCGATTTCTATCACCAGCCCCAACTCATCGAGATCACGCGCTGGCTATCGGTCGGGTTTCTGATCGGCGGCGTCACGACCCAGCATTGGGCGCTGCTGCGCCGACAGATGCGGTTCAGCGTCACCGCGACCATCGATCTCTGCGCCGAGGTTCTCGGCATGGTTTTCGCGGTCGTCGCGGCGCTCATGGGTGCCGGACTCTGGGCTCTCGTCATCCAGCGTCTCAGTTATGCCGCGCTCGTCATGATCGGCACCTGGAGCGCGTCGGGCTGGCTTCCCGGCCGGCCGCAGCGCACGAGCGGCGTTGGCCCCCTCTTGAGCTTCGGCTTTTCGGTGACGGGGAACGGCATCGCCAATCTCATTGCGCGCAACCTCGATCAAGTGCTGATCGGCTGGTACTGGAACCCGCGTCTCCTCGGCTTTTACGAGCGCGCCTATAAATTATGCATGAATCCGCTCAACAATATCACGGGCCCGCTTTACAGCGTCGGCATGCCGGCGCTGAGCCGGCTGAGCCATGACCGCGACCGCTATCGCAGCGCCTATATCGCCCTTGCCGAAAAGCTCGCCATGGTATCGATGCCGGGGCTGGCTTTTGTTGTCGCGAGCAGCGACTGGGTCGTTCGCGTGATGCTGGGCGCGCAATGGGGCGATGCCGCGCCGATCCTGGCCTGGCTCGGCTTTGGCGCCATGCTGCTGCCGGTGGTCAACGCCACCGGGCTGTTGTTTGTCAGTCAAAATCGCACGCCGGAGCTTCTTCATGTCGGCTTGATCGGATCCGCCATCAGCGCCGTGGCAATCGTCATCGGCCTGCCCTTTGGACCCATTGGCGTCGCTGCCGCCTTTGCCCTGGCGATGAATTTTCTGCGCATTCCCTTCTGCTTTTGGATGGCCGGACGGCGCGGTCCGGTCACGATCAAGGACCTTTATTTGCCGCTTATTCCCTCGACGGTCGCGGCCATCGTCGTCTTCGCCGCGGTGTCGGCATTGCACCATGTTCCGGCGCTTGAAACGGCGCGACCGATCACCTCCTTCATCGCGGCGGGACTGACCGCCGTTCTCTGTGCCTTGCTCTGCTTCCTGTCGATGGAGCGGAGCCGGCGCGCGCTCATGTTTTTCGGCACGCTCGGCCGTGCGATGCGTTACCGTAAGGCTGCAATCTGAGGAGAGATCGGATGGAGACGGGTTGCTTCATCGGCGGCG
>CAYMNX010000774.1:0-1525 GCA_964391905.1 uncultured Rhizobiaceae bacterium | reverse complement strand
AAGCCCCCTGCCGGCATGGGAATCGACCGGCCGCGCGATCAGCGGGAAGGCGCCGTCGGCGAGATGCGCCGCGAGCGGCGCCGCGCCGGCGCCGATCGCAGCGAAGCTTGCGCGGTCGATCCGCGCCGTCATCGGCATGGCGATTTCGGCAATGCCCTTGAGCCGCGCATGCAGCGTCTCGCGCGCCAAGAGCGCGATCCGGTCGGGATGGTTCAGCACGGGCTTCGGCCAGGTGGCGATGAGCCGCCTCACCTCGTCGAGCACCGGCCGGTTGGCGTCGCTCTCGCTTGCGGCGACGATCGCGAGATCATGCGCGGGAAGGGGATCGGGCAGCGGCGCGCCCGGGACGATATAGAGCGTCGTCAGCGCGATATCGGAGCCTTCGAGCAGGAATTCGAGCGGCGTGTTGGTGCCGATATCGCCGGGCGCGGCGAAAGCGAGCAGCCGCAGCGCCGGCGCGGCGCCGTCAAAGGGCGAGCGATAGAGCCGGCGCAGGCGCAGCGCCTCGTTCTGGCGCGCGAGCCCGTCTTCGACGCTGCCGAGGAATTGCTCGATGATCGAAAGATCGATGAGCGCCGCGGCGTTCTTGGGCTCGAAGACGTATTTATCGAGAAGCGCACTCCGGAGCGGCGCGAGATCGACGCCGTCGAAAGCGAGCTTCGAGAGCTTGGCGATGCCGAGCGGCATATCCTCCGGCTGCTGCCACAGGTGCTCGGTCATGCGGCGTTCACGCGATAGGGCGCGCCGGCATGAGGCTCGGCATAGGCCGGGGCGATATCGTCGAAATGCCGCACGATCAGGCGGATCTTCTCGAGAATGGCGCGGATCTGGTCGTATTCGCCGCGCAGATTCTCGCGCGCGATGAGGATGTCGTCGTCCCAGTTTTCGGAGACGACGCGCGCGCCGGCGCTGATGCGCAGCGCGCCGATGACGCCCCCCTTCCCGTCCGGCACCGCGACCGGCTGGCCGATATGGCAGCGCCGCGCCGCGAGGAGACGCTGCATCGCCGGCACGGGCGAGGGCAGCAAGGGCGAGAGGTCGTCGTTGAGCGCGCGGTAGAGCCGCATGGCCTCGGCTTGCGAAAGAAAGCGCGCGCTGCGCCGCACGAAGAACGGGAAGATGGTGCGCACGCACATCTCCTCGTCGTCGACATCGTCGCCCGTCTCGGCGGCGAAGAGCAGCGGCTCGACGCACTTCTCGAGCGCGAGGAGCCGCGGCACGACATCGGCGAATTGCTTGAAGGCGAAATTGCGAAACCCCGGCGGCACGGCGAAATAGGCGCGCATCTCCTCGAGCGCCGCGACCCAGCGCAGCCATTGCCCGAGATTGGGGCGCGGCGAGAGCGAAGCGCGGAGCCGCGGCAGGCTGAGCGGCCAGTCGCTGCGGCTCGTATAGTCGCGCATGCCGGCGGGCACGTCGTCGATCGCCTGGCACGCGGCAACGAAAGCCGGCGGCAGCAGCAGCGCGCCGCTGAAAGGCGCGCCGGTGAAGAATTTCGAGCCGGTGACGAGCACGATGAAATTCT
>CAYMNX010000773.1:0-9665 GCA_964391905.1 uncultured Rhizobiaceae bacterium | reverse complement strand
TGCGGCCGGGATGGAGCGGGCGACCGGCGACTATATGGGCATGCTCGCGACCATCATTAACTCGCTCGCCTTGCAAAGCGCGCTCGAGCGGCTCGGCGTCCAGACGCGGGTGCAAAGCGCCATTCCGATGCAGACCGTGTGCGAGCCCTATATCCGGCGCCGCGCCATCCGCCATATGGAAAAGGGGCGAGCGGTGATCTTTGCCGCCGGCACCGGCAACCCTTTCTTTACGACGGACACGGCGGCGGCGCTCCGCGCGTCCGAGACGGAGTGCGGCGCGTTGCTGAAGGCGACCAAGGTCGACGGCGTCTACAGCGCGGACCCCAAGAAGGATGCGAAGGCCGAGCGCTTCGAGAGGCTCACCTATCTCGAAGTGCTATCGCGCGACCTGCAGGTGATGGATGCCGCGGCGATATCACTGGCGCGCGAGAACCGAATTCCCATTCTGGTCTTCTCAATTCATGACAAGGGCGGTTTCGCCGATGTCGTATCAGGCAAGGGACGCTTCACCATAATCACCGAAGAGGGGATGCGGCCATGAGCGAAGAAAAGATCGTCAGCGATCTGCGAAAGCGGATGGAGGGCGCGATTGATGTGCTGCGCAAGGAATTTGCGGGGCTCCGAACCGGACGCGCTTCGGCGAGCCTTCTCGACCCGGTCCATATCGAGGCCTATGGCAACAGGATGCCGCTCAATCAGGTGGCGACGGTGAGCGTGCCCGAGCCGCGGCTCATCCTGGTGCAGGTCTGGGATAAGGCGAACGTGAAGCCGACCGAGAAGGGCATTCGCGAAGCCGGGCTTGGCCTCAACCCGCAAGTGGAGGGCCAGACAATTCGCGTGCCGGTTCCGGATCTAAGCGAGGAACGGCGCAAGGAGCTCACGCGCGTGGCCGCCAAGTACACCGAGCAGGCGCGGGTGTCGGTACGCAATGTGCGCCGCGATGGCCTCGACCTTCTTAAAAAACAGGAAAAGGACGGAACGATCACGCAAGATCAGCACCGGAAGCTCGAGAAGGAAATCCAGACTTTGACCGACGCGACGATCAAGCGCGTTGACGACCTGCTGGCGGCAAAAGACAAGGAGATACTTCAGGTCTGATGTCGGGCGAGACGGGTACCGCGTCGCCGGCGCCGCCGGCGCATGTCGCGATCATCATGGATGGAAATGGGCGCTGGGCGAAAGCGCGCGGTTTGCCGCGGATCGCGGGTCATCGCCGCGGCGCCGAATCCGTGCGCCGCACCGTCATTGCCGCCGCCGAGCTCGGCGTTTCCTATCTGACGCTGTTCGGCTTCTCGTCCGAGAATTGGAAGCGCCCAAGCGATGAGATCGACGACCTCATGTCGCTGCTCCGGGTTTATCTGCGCGCCGAGATTGCCGAGCTGCATCAAAGAGGCGTGCGGGTGCGCGTCATCGGCGATCGGACGCGGCTTGCACCCGACATCGTCACCCTCATCGTCAATGCCGAAGAGCTGACGCGCGCCAATACCCGGCTTACCCTGATCGTCGCGCTGTCCTATGGCGGGCGGCATGATATCGTGCAGGCGGCGCAGCGTTTGGCCGTGGCCGCCGCGGCGGGTCGGATCGAGCCTGAGGCGATTAACGAAGCGATGCTCTCGGACCATCTCTACACGGCGGATATTCCGGACCCCGATCTCCTGATCCGCACCAGTGGTGAGCAGCGCATCAGCAATTTCCTGCTGTGGCAATCGGCTTATACTGAGCTCGTCTTTATCGACACGCTCTGGCCCGATTTCGGCGCCGCCGATCTCGAGAAGGCCGTGCGCGAGTTTCATGGGCGCGAACGCCGTTATGGCGCTTCGGTTGGCTCGCGCTAGAAGGCTCGGCAGAGGCGGTGGCTCGTCATACGGCGAACACCGCGCGCGATCCCGCGGCCCGGCAATCGCCATTGCATGGATTGAAGCTGCGTATCGCTTCGGCGCTCGTCATGGCGCCCCTGGCGCTGATCGCCACCTGGCTGGGATCTCCTTATTTCCCCCTATTGGTCGCGCTGCTCGCGATCGGCATGGGCCGTGAGTGGGCGCGGCTTTCGGGCAGCGATGCCCTGCCGGTCAAGATATGCGTCATCGTCACCCCGGCCGCGGCCGTCGTGGCGACGGCATGGTGGGCGGGTTCGGCCGCGCTGCTTGTCGCCGTGATCGGCGTGATCATGACATGGTCCGTCGCACGCCTTGCCCCAGCCCCAGCGCCACTTTGGACCGCCTCCGGCACGCTGTGGTTGACGCTCCCCTGCATCGCGATCGTCTGGATCGCGGCGGGGACAAATGGTCGCGCGGCAATTCTGTGGCTGTTTGCCGTGGTCTGGGCCAGCGATATTGGTGCTTATGCGGCAGGCCGCTGCTTCGGCGGGCCGCGTCTTGCGCCGTTGCTTTCGCCCAATAAGACATGGGCGGGCGCGGTGGGCGGCTTTCTCTGCGCCGGCGCGGTAGGCTGGGTCGCAGCGGCGTTGCTCGATGTCCAGGGCCCTGCCATGGTCGCGGCGAGCCTCGTTCTCTCGGTCGCGGCGCAACTCGGCGACCTCGCCGAGTCGTTTGCCAAGCGCCACTTCGGCGCGAAGGATTCGGGTGCCCTAATACCCGGCCATGGCGGGCTGCTCGACCGGCTCGATTCGCTGCTGACGGCGGCCGCGGTGCTCGGCCTTCTGACCCTCATCGGTGCCGACGCCCCGCTGGGACTCCATCCTTAAGGGCTTCGCAAATCTGGACTTTTTTTCATCAAACCAGCCGGCTTTTTTTGCTATCCTGGCGCCCCACGCGTCGATATGGATCAAATCATGGGTCTTCTGACTGGCGGCATCGGTTACATTGTTCCGTTCCTGATCGTCCTTACCGTGCTCGTCTTCGTGCATGAGCTCGGCCATTACTTGGTCGCGCGCTGGAATCGTGTGCGCATCGAGGTGTTCTCGATCGGCTTCGGACCCGAGCTCTTCGGCTGGAACGACCGTGCCGGCACACGCTGGAAGTTCAGCCTCATCCCCTTGGGCGGCTACGTCAAAATGTTCGGCGATGCCGATCCTGCCTCGATGCCTTCGACCAAAATGGCGGAGATGACTGCGGCCGAGCGCGCGGTCTCCTTTCATCATAAGCGGCTGCCGCAGCGCGCCGCCGTTGTCGCCGCCGGGCCGATCGCCAATTTCGTCTTCGCGATTGTCGCGGTGGGCGCGCTCTTTGCCACGGTTGGCCAGCCCTTCACCCCGCCCGACATCAACAAGGTGCAGCCGGGAAGCGCGGCCGAGGCAAGCGGCATCCAGCCGGGCGATGTCATCGAGACCATCGATGGTAGCCGGATCGCAAGCTTCGAGGATATGAAGCGCATCGTCAGCCTCAACACCGGCGCGCCGATGACGATTGTCCTGAAGCGCGGCGATCAGGAGTTGACGCTGACGGCAACGCCCAGGATCAGCGCTGTCACCGATCGCTTGGGCAATGTGCATCGCGCCGGCCTCTTGGGTGTCGAGGCAAGCGGCGTCAAATTCGTGCCGCGCAATCCTGCCGCCGCGCTCTGGTATGCGACAGTCTATACCGGCGATATGGCGACGATGACGTTGCAGGCGGTCTGGCAGATGGTCATCGGCGCACGCACGGCAGAGGACATCGGCGGCCCGCTGCGCATCGCGCAGATGTCGGGCGAAGTGGCGCAAGGCGGCATCGTCGCGCTTATCTCCTTTATGGCGATGCTTTCGATCAATCTCGGCCTGATCAATCTCTTTCCCATCCCTGTCCTTGACGGCGGACATCTTCTGTTTTATGCCGCTGAGGCCGTTCGCGGTAAGCCATTGGGACAGCGCGCCCAGGAATACGGTTTCCGTCTGGGCCTTGCGCTCGTGTTCACGCTCATGGTCTTTGCCACCTGGAACGATCTTGTTCAAATAGGCTTCGTCAAATTTCTGAAGGGGTTGGTAACCTAACGAGGCGGTGACCGGCGCATCTGCGGCAGGCACCTGGCGAGACAGGGGGGCGTATTGCGAATTGTGGTCGGAGTGGCGCGTCGCCTCGCCGTGACGATTCTTATCATTTGGATGGCGAGCCTCGGGTCCTCGGTCCGTGCGCAAGCTCCCACCGGAGATACCATCCAGGAAATCCGAATCGAAGGCATGCAGCGTGTCGAAGCCGACACGGTGCGGTCCTATCTGCAGATCCAGCCTGGCGATATCTACGATCCCCAGAAGGCCGACGCCTCGCTCAAGGCCCTTTATGCGACCGGCCTCTTCTCGGACGTGACGATGCGGCGCGAGGGCAACGCGCTCATCGTGCATGTCGTCGAGAATCCGGTCATTAACCGGATTGCCTTCGAAGGCAACAGCAAGCTGACCGACGATAATCTCAACAGCGAGATCCAGGAGCGGCCGCGTCTCGTCTTCACACGCGAGAAAGTGCAGAGCGACGTTGCGCGAATTCTCGAGCTCTACCGCCGTGCCGGCCGCTTCGCGGCGACCGTTCAGCCAAAAGTGATCCAGTTGCCGCAGAATCGCGTCGACCTCGTCTTCGAGATCGATGAGGGGCCAACAACCGGCATTCGCGGGATCACCTTCCTCGGCAATCACGTTTTCGGCGCCTCGACTTTGAAGGAGGTGATTTCGACGAAGGAATCCCGCTGGTACCGCTTCCTCAGCAACGATGATACCTACGATCCGGACCGCTTGACATATGATCGCGAGTTGCTGCGGAAATTCTATCTTTCGCAAGGCTACGCCGATTTCCGCGTGGTTTCGGCGGTTGCGGAGCTGACGCCGGATCGCTCCGGCTTCATGGTCACCTTCACGGTCGAGGAAGGCTCTCGCTATCGCTTCGGCAAGATCGACGTCACCAACGAGGTGAAGGATATCGATCCGGCATTGTTGCGCGCCTTGCTCACGATTAGAGAGGGCGATTGGTACAACGCCGACGAGGTGGACAAATCGATCCAGGCGATCAGCAACGCACTCGGCGATCGCGGCTTCGCCTTCGTCCAGGTCACGCCAAACGTCAAGCGCAACGTCGATACCAAGACAATCGACGTGTCCTTTACGATCAAGGAAGGGCCCGAGGTCTATGTCGAGCGCATCGACATCACCGGCAATGTGCGCACGCAGGACAAGGTCGTTCGTCGAGAATTCCGGTTGGTCGAGGGCGACGCCTTCAATTCGACACGATTGAGCCGATCCGAGCAGCGCATCAACAATCTCGGCTTTTTTAAGAAGGTCGACGTCACTAATACGCCGGGCAGCGCGCCCGACAAGACCGTCATCCATGTCGACGTGCAGGAGCAATCGACCGGCGAGTTCCAGGTGGGTGTCGGCTATTCGACCACGGATGGACCCCTCGCCAATATCGGTATTCATGAGCGCAATCTCTTGGGTCGCGGTCAGGATCTCCGTATCGACACCACGATCGCCTTCCGCACCCAACAGGTCGATCTCAGCTATACCGAGCCTTATTTCCTCAACCGCAATGTCGCTGCGGGCTTCGATATCTTCGCCTTGCAACGCGACAACACGGATATATCCGGCTATGCCCAGGCCTCTTATGGCGCTTCGGTGCGCGCCGGCTATCAGTTCACCGAGGCGCTGCGTCAGACCGTCAGCTACACGCTGCGCGAAGACCAGATCAAGGATATCGTAGACGGGGCCTCGATTTTCATTCGAGAGCAGGAAGGCTCGCGCCTCGCCTCGATCGTCAGCCAGTCGTTGCTCTACGATAAGCGCGACAATCGATTGAAACCGACCTCGGGCTATTACCTCGGGCAAAGCACCGATGTCTCGGGGCTCGGCGGCGAGGTCTATTTCCTTCGCAACGGCGTTAACGCCGGCTTCTACTACCCCTTCGCCCCGAAATGGGTGGCGAGCGTCAAAGGCGAGGCGGGCTATATTTTTGGGCTGGGCAACGATAAGGTCCGGATCGAAGACCGCTATTTCGTCGGCGGCGATAACCTGCGCGGTTTCGAAACCGGCGGTATCGGTCCGCGCGACATCCCGAGCGGCGATTCGCTGGGCGCCAACGCCTATTGGCTGGGCTCGGTGCAGATCGAAATGCCGCTCGGCTTGCCCAAGGAGTTCGGATTGTCTGGCCATGCTTTCACGGATTTCGGCAGTGCCTGGTCGGTCGACGACAAGGGTTCGACCATCGCCGACAAGAACTCGATTCGCGTTTCGGTCGGCTACGGTTTTTCCTGGGACTCTCCCGTCGGTCCCGTGCGCATCGATTTCGCGATCCCGGTCGTGAAGGAGACCTTCGACCGCAAGGAATTCTTCCGCGTCGGTTTCGGATCGCAGTTCTAGATGCTCGGCTGTCGGCGCCTCGGCTTCGTTGCCCTTTCGGCGGCGGCGCTGGCGATGTCGGCTGCTACCGCAGCGGCAGATCCGCAAGAGGTTGCGGCGCCCGTTATTATCATCGTCGATGTGCAGCAGATCCTGCGCGATTCGCTTGTCGCCAAGAACATCCAGAGCCAGATGAACGATCGCACCGACCGCTATACCAAAGAGGTCTCGACGGAGGAAAACGAGCTGCGACGGACGCAAGACGAACTCGAGCGGCAGCGCACCGTCCTGTCGGCCGATGCCTTCAACTCGAAAATGCGTGATTTTCAGCAGCGCTACGACGCGCTCGACCATGGCGTTCAGGTCACGCGCCAAGCTTTGCAACAGGCCTATAATGATGCAATGACGAAGGTCGAAAACACCGCCCTGCAAATCATCGCCGACGTCGCCGCCGAGCGGAAAGCGAATCTAGTCCTCACCAAGGCCGCCGTTCTGTTCGAGGCGCAAGGTCTTGACATCACACAGGAGGTCATCCACCGGCTCGACGAAAAGCTGCCGAGCGTGCCGCTAACCGTGGCGCAGGAGCCTGATCTGCTGGCGCCGGTGGGGCCGAAGCCGGGCGCGGCGCCGAGCAAGAACTGACCATGGCCGATCGACGCTTTTTCGATCGCGCCGGCCCCTTTCGCATCGCCGAGATCGCGCGCCGCATCGGTGCCGAAATTACTGGGGCCGGAGCCGCCGAGCGCCTCATCACCGATGTCGCGCCGCTTGAAAGCGCGGGGCCCGACGATCTCACCTTCCTCGACAATCGGCGCTATCTCGACGCTCTTCGCAAGACGGGTGCCGGCGCGATCATCGTCAATGCAAAGCTTGCCGCCGCGGCGCCGCCCGGCGCGACCTTGCTGATAACACCGCAACCTTACCGCGCCTATGCGCTTGCCGCGCAAAGCTTCTATCCCGAGCCGCCGCCGCGGCCGGGCGTCGCGCCTTCAGCAGTGATCGAGCCAAGCGCCAAACTCGGCGAGGGCTGCGCGGTCGAGCCGCACGCGGTGATCGGCGCCGATGTCGAGATTGGGGAACGATGCTTCATCGGCGCCAATGCCGTAATCGGCCGTGCCGTTGTTCTCGGTGATGATGTCCGCATCGGCGCCAATGCGACAGTCAGCCATTGCGTCATCGGCTCGCGCGTTCGCATCTATCCTGGCGCCCGGATTGGCCAAGATGGATTCGGCTTCGCACCCGATCCCGAGGCACCGGTGAAGGTGCCGCAGCTCGGCCTCGTCAAGATCGGCGATGATGTCGAGATCGGCGCCAACACGACGATCGACCGCGGCGCAGGTCCCGATACGGTCATCGGTTCAGGCACCATGATTGATAATCTCGTGCAGATCGGGCACAACGTGCAAATCGGACGCTGCTGCGTGATCGTCGCGCAAGTCGGCATTTCCGGCAGCACGCGGTTGGGCGACTATGTGATGATCGGTGGACAGGGAGGATTGACCGGCCATCTCACCATCGGCAACGGCGCCCGCATCGGCGCGCAGGCGGGGGTGCTGCGCGATGTGAAACCAGGTGAGACGGTTTTGGGTTCTCCTGCTATACCGATCGCCGAGTTCCACTACATCACCACGTTTGTCCGGCGCCTCGCCGCGAAGAGAAGGGGCGAAAAAGATGGATAAGACGGAGCAGCAGCAACAGCCCCATGTGACCGCGGAAATCGATTTGAAGCAGATCATGCAGATGATCCCGCATCGCTATCCGTTTTTGATGATCGACAAGGTCGTGAATGTGGTACGCGGACTTTCCGCCACCGGGATCAAGAGCGTGACGATCAACGAGCACTATTTTCAAGGTCATTTCCCGCGCTGGCCGGTGATGCCCGGCGTTCTCATCGTCGAAGCCATGGCGCAAACGGCGGCGGTCATGGTTGTCGATGCGATCGGCGATCTCGCTGCCGGTAAGCTCGTCTACTTCACCAGCATCGACGACGCGCGGTTTCGTCGCCCGGTCGTGCCGGGCAGCACGCTGCTGATCCATGTCGAGCGCGTGCATAGCCGCGGCACGGTATGGAAATTCCACGGCAAGGCTATGGTCGAGGATAAGCTGATGGCCGAGGCGACTTATGCCGCGATGATCATGGACAACAACATCAACACCAATGACTGACATTCATCCGACGGCCGTCATCGAGCCGGGGGCCGAGCTCGCCGGCTCCGTCAAGGTCGGCCCTTTCTGCCATATCGGCAAGCATGTGACGCTAGGCGAGCGCGTCGAGCTCCTCTCCCATGTCGTGATCGCGGGTCACACCACGATCGGCGAAGGCACGCGGATCTTTCCTTTCGCCTCGATCGGCCACCCGCCGCAGGACTTGAAGTATAAGGGCGAGGAATCGCGCCTCGTCATCGGCCGCAACAATGTCATCCGCGAGCATGTGACCATCAATCCCGGCACGGCGGGTGGCGGCATGGTCACACGGATCGGCGATCGATGCCTTCTCATGGTCGGCGTCCACGTCGCTCATGATTGCATCCTCGGCAATGAGGTGATCATGGCGAATAATGCGACGTTGGCGGGCCATGTCGTGATCGGCGACTTCGCCGTGTTCGGCGGCCTGTCTGCGGTGCATCAATTCGTCCGCATCGGGCGTTGCGCCATGGTCGGCGGGGTCACCGGTGTCGAGCGCGATGTCATCCCCTATGGCTCGGTGCTGGGCGACCGCGCGCGGCTTTCGGGTCTCAATCTTATCGGTATGCAGCGCCACGGCTTCTCGCGCGATGAAATCCAGGCGTTGCGCAGCGCCTATCAGATGCTGTTCGAAGGCGAGAACGGCACCTTTGCCGAGCGGCTCGCGACCGTCGCGCAACGCTTTCCCAATGTGCGCCCGGTCGACGACGTGCTCCAGTTCATCCGCCAAGAGAGCTCGCGCGGCCTGGTTCAACCCAAGGCGGGGAATGGCGCCTAAGCTCGGCATTCTCGCCGGCTCGGGCGAGTTGCCGCTGCGCATCATCGAGGCTTGCCGCGCGACGCAGCGTCCGGTCTTCGTGCTCGCTTTCGAAGGTGCCTGCGATCGCTCCACCGTAGCATCCGTGCCGCATGCCTGGGTGCGGCTCGGCGCGGCGGCGACGGGTTTGCGGGTTCTGCACGAAAACGACGTCGAAGAGCTCGTCATGGCGGGCGGCATGCGCCGGCCTTCGCTTTGGGCTTTGCGGCCGGATTGGCGCATTCTGAAATTCTTGGCGAAGATCGGCTATCGCGCGCTCCGGGAATTCGGTGACGACGCGCTGTTCCGCGCGATCATTGCCGAGCTCGAGCGGGAAGGTTTCCGCGTCGTCGGCGTCGACAGCCTGCTCGCCGAATTGCTGGCGCCCTTGGGGCCGCTTGGGCGCGAGCGGTCGGATGGAAAGGCCGAGGC
>CAYMNX010000772.1:0-14987 GCA_964391905.1 uncultured Rhizobiaceae bacterium | reverse complement strand
GGCTCGCCCGCGGAAAGACCGATCTCGCGCTGCGCGGTCGCAAAGCGCGTCACGCTGTCGATGAGGCAAAGCACATCCTTGTCGCGGTCGCGCAGGAATTCCGCGACGGCCATCGTCAGGAACGCCGCCTGGCGTCGCATCAACGGCGATTCATCCGAGGTCGCGACGACAATGACGCTCCGCGCCAGTCCCTCGGCGCCCAAATCGTCCTCGATGAATTCCTGCACCTCGCGGCCGCGCTCGCCAACAAGCCCGATGACGCTCACATCCGCCGTGGTGTAGCGCGCGAACATCGACATGAGGGTCGATTTGCCGACGCCGGAGCCGGCGAAGACCCCCATGCGCTGGCCGCGGCAACAGGTCAGGAATGTATTGATTGCGCGCACGCCGAGATCGACCTTGCCGTGAACGCGCTTCCGCGCATGCGCCGGCGGCGGCGCGTTGCGCAGCTTATAGGCGATGCGGCCTTGCGGCAGCGGACCCTTGCCATCGATCGGTTCGCCCAGCGCATTGACGACGCGGCCGAGCCAGGCCTCGTGCGGATAGATCGCGGCCGACCCGGCGACGAGCTCCGCCTTGCAGCCGAGGCCGACGCCGTCGAGGGTCGTGAACGGCATCAACAGGGCGCGACCCGAGCGAAAGCCGACGGCTTCACAGGGGATACGGCGGTTATCCTGGGCCCAAACGTCGCAGCGGCTGCCGATGGCGAGGGAACGCGGGACGCCGCCCACCTCCAGCAGCATGCCGCTGATTCCGACCACACGACCATAGCGGCGGTGATCGGGAATCGAATCGATCTCGTCGATTAGTTGGGGCAGAAGAGCCACAGAGCCCCCATTCCTATGATTGTCAGCACTCGCGGTGCAAATTCTGCCTATCATCGCGGAGGACGCTTAACCGCGGGTTAAGCACGCTGGGACAGCGACCATGCAGCAGCGGCAGACCGGCGGCGGCGCCCCGAGTCTTAAAATAAATTGTCGAAATTATGTCCGAGTTAACGTCCTTTTAACCCAAATTGGTAAGGATGATTAAAAGCAGGTATGTTCAATAGCCCCAGATTGGAGGCGCGCAATGCGAGTGCTGTTGATAGAAGACGATTCAGCCACCGCCGCCAGCATCGAGATGATGCTTCGAAGCGAAGGCTTCATTTGCGATACCACCGATCTTGGCGAGGACGGGCTCGAGATCGGCAAGCTCTATGATTACGACATCATCGTTCTCGACCTCATGCTACCCGATCTCGACGGCTATGAGGTGCTGCGCCGCTTGCGTGCCGCGCGCGTGCGCACGCCGATCCTCATCCTCTCCGGCCTCGCCGAGCTCGACCACAAGATCAAGGGCCTGGGCTTCGGCGCCGACGACTTCCTGACCAAGCCCTTCGATCGCCGCGAGCTCGTCGCCCGCATCCAGGCGATCGTGCGCCGCGCCAAGGGTCACTCCGAGTCACTCATTCGCACCGGCAAGCTCACCGTCAATCTCGACAGCCGCACCGTCGAGGTCGAGGGTCATCCCGTAAACCTGACCGGCAAGGAATACGGCATTCTCGAATTGCTGAGCCTGCGCAAAGGCACGACCCTTACCAAGGAGATGTTCCTCAATCATCTCTATGGCGGCATGGACGAGCCGGAATTGAAGATCATCGACGTGTTCGTCTGCAAGCTCAGGAAGAAGCTCGCGCAAGCGACCGGCGGCGATAATTACATCGACACGGTGTGGGGTCGCGGCTATGTGCTGCGCGATCCGCCGGCCGATGCCGCGAACGATCAGCGCAAGGTCGCTGCCGCGAAAGCCTAGAGCCTCGGTTGCTCGGGGGAGCGCCTGAACCCCACCCTCCCGATGGAGGGTGGGGTTTCCGCTTTTCGCCGCTGCGCTGTTCTACGCGCCTACTTCACCGCGTCCACATCGGCGTATTTGACGTCCCAGCTATAGCCCTTCTTCAAATGCTCGGGGATGTCATGGACCCAGACGCTGCCGCCGAAATTCTCTTCCCAATCGCGCGGCATCCAGCTGTCGTCGAGATAGTCCTGGTCGGCGAGATATTCGGCGTGGCCGCCGGCCGGGCACGGAATGTAATAGAAGAGAGCGGAGGACAGGCGGTGCCGGCCGAGGCCGACGAAGCCGCCGGGCCGACGCGTCGCCCAGCCCTGGCGCTCCAGGTAATTGGCGCCGACCATCATCTCGTCGATATCGTCGCAGGAGAAGGCGGTGTGATTGAAGCCGAGCTTCCGCACCGGCGGCGGCAGGTAATCGGCGTTGAAGAAGAAGATATTGTGATGCTCATGCGAGCCGTCGGCGCGGGAATAGACCCCGAGCTTGCGCTGGGTGTCCGAGAGGCGAAAGCCCAGCCGCTCCTTGAAGAACTGGAAGGACTTCCATGGCTCGGCGACCTGGAACACGACATGCGCAATCGATTTCGGATGCGCGCGCTTGCGCCAGGTGCGATTGCGATTGACGCGCGCGGCCTTGGCCGGCGTGTTGATCTCGTCGGCGGCCGAGACGAGCGGGCGCGGGCGATAGACCATCAAGCCCTGCGGCATGCCGTCATCGGCGATGAAATGCGCCGTGCCGTCATTGTCGCGCCGGACCTCGCGATCGGTCTTCAAGCCTTCGACCAGCTGCTCCAATGACTCCGGCGTATCGACGCCCCAGATCGTCTCTTTGATGCCATTGCCGTCGAACCAGGGCTTCGGCAGCGACGGATCGTCCTTCTTGCGCAGGATCACCTGCGCGCCATCCTCGAGCTCGAAGACCACCTTGTCCGATTTCTTTTCCTTCAGATCGAGTCCGTAATCGCTGAAGAACCGCGTACTCGTTTCGAGATCGTCCACTCCGTAAACCGCCTTGGCGACTCCCATGATTGCCATTTTGATACCCTTCTCTTGAAGTTAGCGTGAAACCGATTTGATTGAATTCATCCGCGGCGCGACCCATTCCTCGATCGCGCGATAGACGGCCCGGCGCGCTCCCGCCTCGAGCGGCAACGTTCCGGTGCCCCAGAGCGCCGTCACGATGAAAGCCGCGGCGCCGTCCTTGTCGAGATCGGCGCGCAGGCTGCCATCACGAACACCATCCGCGATGAGCGCTGCGATATTCGCGCGCCAAGCGCGCTTCAGCGGCTCCAGGATCTCATGGATCGCGGACTCCCGTTTCGCACGCAGATTGAGCTCCTGCATGACCGTAATCATGTCAGGCCGGGAATCCTGATAGTAGTCGTGATCGGCGAATTCCCGACGCAGGCGATCGAGCGCCGAGCCGCTCTCGGCCTTGCCCTTGCCCTGAGCGCCGATGCTGTGAAACAGCGAGGCGAGATAGAGCGCGACGCCTTCGATCAGGGTCTCTTTGGTGGGGAAATAATAGTGCAAGGTCGCGACATTGATGCCGACCCGATTGGCGACATCGCGCGTCCGGAGCCGCTCGAAGCCTTCTGTCGCGATGATTTCATAAGCAGCGCGAACGAGGCTCGCGCGGCGCTCATCTGCCACCGGCCTCGTTGCCACTAACGCCACCACGCGCCTACCGCTGGGCTGTCGCACGACCGCTGCCTTGAGGCCCTATCAATCAGTTGATTGATATTCGGTCACCGCCCCGGCGCCTGTCAAGGGCGGCTCGAACTTAGGCGGCGGTAAAGGTCACGCTGCCGGGGCTTGGTTCGGCCAGGGTGAGCTTGGTGCCCAAAGCCTCGGCGAGCTTCGACGTGTAATAGGCATGGACTGTGCGGGCGGTAAGATCGGCGGTCGCCGCAGTGCCGTCAAAAACCGCGCGCAGTTCGGCGGTCAGGTTGACGGCGTCCCCGGTACCCTTCACCACCACGCCCGGCTTGCCCGACGCGGCGGAGACCTCGATCTCGCCGCCGCGCGGCAACGCCTCCGCGGCGAGCACGACCATGTTGGAGGCAAGGCGTTGCCATTCGACGGCGAGGGCGCTCACTGCGTCGTTCCAAACGCAGCGCGCTTTTCCGCCTTCGAGCAGCCCCAGCGTCACGTCGCGCCCCGTTCCGGCGCGTCCGCTGCCATAGGCGAAGCGATAGAAATCGAGCCGCCGTCCAGCCGTGCGCGCGCTGTTGCCGATGAGCTGCATCGCTTCCTTGACGAAGTCGGGATCGTCTTCGTCCATGAGCTCGATGCCGTTATTGACGGCGCCGACCGGGCTGATCAGCTCATGGCAGAGCCGCGAGCTCAAAAGTTCGAGCACCCGCAATTCGACCGCTACGCTCATCCAATCTTCCTTCGCTCCCGATCCCGTCCACCGCTTCTCATTCGGCGCAAGGGCGCGAAGATAGCGTCAACCGGCCTGAGCCGCCAGCCGTTCCGCTTCGACGAGATCCTCGGGGCGGTTGGCGTTGAAGAAAGGATCGACGGGCGCCGCGGGAAATTCGACCTCGATGAGGCGAAAGCGCGCGGTCCATTGATCGACCTTGCGCAAGCCGCCCTTGAGCGCTTCGCGCAAATCCTCACGCAGGTCCAACGGCCAGAGGCCGCACACGGGATGGGTGCGCCCATCCGATGCCGCGCAGGCGAGATCGTAGTGCCCGAGCCGCATCGCTTCGCGAAAGGAAGCGACGAGATCGCGCGGCAGGAAAGGCGCATCGGTCGCAAAGCTCGCGACATGAGTGGCGCCGGGGACATTCGCCGCCGCCCAGTCGAGGCCGGCCAGCACGCCGGCAAGCGGTCCGGCGAAGCCGGTGATATCGTCGGCGACGACCGGCAGGTTGAAAGCGCCAAAGCGTGTCGGATCGCCATTGGCGTTGAGCACGAGCGACGCCACCTGAGGCTTCGCCCGCTCGATGACATGGTCGAGAATGGGGCGCCCCGCAAGCAGGCGCAGGCATTTATCGCCGCCACCCATGCGCTGCGACCGGCCGCCCGCGAGCAACACGCCGGCGATCTTCAATCGATCTCCTCCGCCAGACTCGCTTTGCGTTGAACGCGCCGCGGTTCCTCGTCGACTTTGTTGGGGTCGTCATCGAAGACGATGCGCTCGGCCCCCGCGAGCGCGACGAAGCGCTTTCCCTTGGCGCGGCCGATCAGGGTCAGCCCGGCCTTTTGCGCCAGCTCGACGCCCCACGCGGTGAAGCCCGAGCGCGAGACGAGAATCGGAATCCGCATCTGCACGCATTTGATCACCATCTCGGAGGTGAGCCGTCCCGTCGTGTAGAAGCTCTTTCCTTCCGGGCCGATCTTGTTGAGATGCATATAGCCCGCGATCTTGTCGATCGCATTATGGCGGCCGACATCCTCCATATAAATCAGCGGTCGATCTTCCTCGCACAAGACGCAACCGTGAATCGCGCCTGCCTCGAGATAGAGGCTCGGACAGGTATTGATCTTCCGCGACAGCGCGTAGAGCCATGACGTCTTGACCACCGCATCCGCGGGCAAGACGATTTCATCGAATTTTTCCATCAGGTCGCCGAAGACCGTGCCCTGTGCGCAGCCCGAGGTGAGCGTCTTCTTGCGCAGCTTCTTCTCGAAATTCGTCCGCCGCTCGGTACGCACGACCACGGTCTCGAGCTCATCGTCGTAATCGACGCCGGTGATCTTATCGTCGCCCCGCAGCATGTTCTGGTTGAAGAGATAGCCGACCGCGAGGCAATCGGGGTGATCGCCGACCGTCATCATGGTGACGATCTCTTGACCATTGAGAAACAAAGTCAGCGGCCGCTCGACGACCACGGCGGTCGTCACCGCCTTTCCCTCCTGATCGATGCCGCTCACCCGGCGCGTCAGACGCGGATCTTGAGGGTCGGGCCGGACGGTGAATTCCATCATGATCAAATGATGGGCTTTAAGGCAGACCGGTGCAAGCGAGCGTGGCCATCAGCGACGGGAGGCGTCAGGTGCGGGCAACGCGATGGCCGCCTCGGCCAAGCCCATGGCCGCGTGAGAAGCTGAATTGTCGAGGAATGTCATATAACTGTCATATTTTGTTTAACCGGACCTTTAGGATGGCGCTCTATTACTTCTTGATCGCCGCCTTCCTCGCGGGCGGCGCTCTTTCGTGGTTTGCAGATCAATTCCAAGGTCATGGATTCGAACGACGCGACCGATACCGCCGACCGTTGGCTCGCCGCGGCGCTGGCTGTCCCTCTTGAACCGCTCCCTCCCGACATTTCCTGCGCGCGCGTCTACGAGATTATGGACGCGGATGAAGCGCTTTTCGCACTTCCAATCATCGCCGACGGCATCCCGTGCGGTATCATCGGGCGAATTTCGTTGCTCAGGCAATTCGCGCGCCCCTATTGGCGCGAGGTCTATGCGCAGCGGCCCATCACCAAGCTGATGGATTCCGCCCCGCTGCTCGTCGACGTCGCGGTACCGATCGATCTTATCAGCATGCGCATCGCCACCGAGAAGAAGGCCGCGCTCAGCGCCGGCTTCATCGTCACGCGCGATGATCGCTATGTCGGCGTCGCGAACACGATCGATCTCTTGAAGCTCTCCGCCGACCACGCGCATCACCGCGCCCAGGAGCTGAGCGTCGCGCATCGCGCGATCCGCCAGCTCAACGAGGAGCTGGAGCATCGCGTGCTCGAGCGCACGGCCGAGCTGCGCGCCGCGCAAGAAGAAATCCTGCGCAAGGAGCGCCTCTCCGCTCTCGGCCAGCTCACCGCCACCGTCGCGCATGAGCTGCGCAATCCGCTGAGCTCGATCCGCAACACCCTGTTCACGCTGCGCGAAGCCTTGGCGAAGACGTCCCTCAATCTCGATCGGCCGGTCGGCCGCATGGAGCGCAGCATCGCACGCTGCGACGGCATCATCAGCGATCTGCTCGATTACACGCGCTTCCGCGATCTCCGTTGCCGACCCGTGGCCGCCGATAAATGGCTGGAGGAGGCGCTCGCGGAACAGGCGATGCCCAAGGATGTCACGCTGGTTTACAAGCTCGGCGCTTCGGGGTACCGCGTCAATCTCGATACCGAAAGAATGCGGCGCGTGCTCGTCAATCTCATCGACAATGCGGTTCAGGCCATGACCGAAGCCGATGCGCCGGAGCGCCGCGTGACGGTCAGCACGCGCATCGTCGAGGCGAATTACGAGCTCGTCATTGTCGATACCGGTCCCGGCATTCCCGCCGATATCATGCCGAAAATCTTCGAGCCGCTTTTCAGCACCAAGAGCTTCGGCACGGGTCTCGGCCTCCCCACGGTCAAGCAGATCATCGAGCAGCATGGCGGAACGATCGCGATCGACAGTCCGCCCGCTCGCGGCACGCGGGTCACGATCAAGCTCCCGAACGCGGCGCTCGCGGATGCCGGCGATAAGGGCTCGACGTCGAGCGAAATCGCCGCCTGACGGATCGGCGCGCTTGCCCGCGCCGGTCTTCGCGGCGTAATCCGACGATCAGGTCGTCCCCGGCTTCGGATCGGCTTCGGGGTGGAAGAGCTTCTGCCCCGCGACTTCATACTCGCCGATCGCGCTTTGGCCTTTCGGCGAGGCGAGCCAGTCGGCGAATTTCTTGGCAAGGTCGCGTTTCGCCTGCGGGTGAAGCTTCGGGTCGAGCTCGATGACGTCATAGCGATTGATAAGCCGGCTATCGCCCTCGAGCAGGATCGTGAGCTGCGCGCGATTTTTGAAGCTCAGCCAGGTGCCGCGATCGGACAGCGTATAGGCGCCCATCGCCGCCGCGGAATTGAGCGCCGCGCCCATGCCGCCGCCGATATCCTTGTACCAGGGACCGGCTTTGGTGATGTCGAGGTCGGCCGCCTTCCAGAGGCGCTTTTCAAGCGCGTCGGTGCCGCTCCTGTCGCCGCGTGAGACGAACGGCGCGGCGGCATCCCAGATCTTGTGAAACGCCGCGACCACGTCCTTGCCGCCCTTCACCTTCGCCGGATCGCCGGCGGGACCGACGATGATGAAATCGTTCCATGCGATCTCGCGCCGGTTGATGCCGTGGCCTTCGTCGATGAACTTCTTTTCCGCCTCGGGATCGTGGACGAGAACGAGATCGGCGTCGCCGCGGCGCGCCGTGTCGAGCGCCTGGCCCGTGCCGAGCGCCACCACGCGCACATCGATGCCGGTCTGCTTTTTGAAGAGCGGCAAGATATGGGTGAGCAAGCCGCTATTGTCGACCGACGTCGTCGAAGCGAGGACGATGTAGGGATCCTCGGCGCGAGCGACGCGCGCGGCCAAGGAGAGACCCAAAGCAAAGACGAGCGCAACCGCAAGCAGGATTCTTGTCATCTCTATTCCCTTCTCTCGGCGATGGCGAAAGCGAGCCCGTTCAAGGCGATGCTCAGCGTAATGAGAATGAGGCCCAAGGCAAGAGCGAGCGGCAGATTGCCCTTGCTGGTCTCGAGCGCGATGGTCGTCGTCATGGTCCGAGTGACCCCCGCGATATTGCCGCCGACGATGATGATCGCGCCCACTTCCGAGATCGCGCGGCCGAGCGCCGCGAGGATCGCAGTCAGCACCTGCGCCCGTGCGATCAACAGAAGATGCGACAGGATCCGCCATTTGGTCGCGCCTGCGACTTGAAACGCCTCGCCATGCCTCGTCCATTGCGCCTGCGCCGCGCGATGGACAAAGGCAATGACGATCGGCCCCGTCAGCACCACCTGCACCAGGACCATGGCCGTCGGTGTGAAGAGCAGGCCGAAATGGCCGAGCGGGCCTGAGCGCGACAGCAGCAGATAGCCGGCAAGCCCCACCACCACGGGAGGCAAGCCCAGCATGGAATTGACGAAGATGACGACGCCGTGGCGAAACGGAAAGCGATAGACGGCCAGTGCCGCGCCCAGCGGCAAGCCGATCAGGCAGGCAATCGCGACGGCTGTCAGGCTGACGCTCAGGGACAAAACAACGATGCCGAGAAGGTTCGAATCGAGGTTAAGGATAAGTTGCAGGGCAAGCGCGGCAGCCGCGCCGAAATCGCTCATGCCCCATTATTCCCGCTCTGCACCATAAACCCTTCATGCATGATTTCCCCCGCATTGTCAGGCGTTATCCCAATAGCTATCTTAAGCCTTATGATTGATCCTTTCGGCCGCCATATCAGCTATTTGCGGGTTTCGGTGACGGATCGCTGCGACTTTCGCTGCGTTTACTGCATGGCCGAGGACATGACCTTTCTGCCCAAGGCCGAGATCTTGTCGCTGGAGGAGCTCGATCGCGCCTGCAGCGCCTTTATCCGCAAGGGCGTAAAGAAGTTGCGCCTGACCGGCGGCGAGCCTTTGGTGCGGCGCAATATCATGAGCCTGGTGCGTTCGCTCGGCCGCCATTTGCAGACAGGCGCGCTCGACGAGCTCACCCTCACCACCAATGGCAGCCAGCTCGAGCGCTATGCGACGGAGCTGATGGAGGCCGGCGTGCGGCGCATCAATGTGTCGCTCGATACGCTCGATCCCAAGAAATTCGCGGCGATTACACGCTGGGGCAAGCTCGATCGGGTTTTGGCCGGAATCGATGCGGCAAAGCGCGCCGGGCTCGCGATCAAGATCAACGCGGTCGCTCTGAAGGGCGTCAACGACGACGAGTTCGACGACCTCGTCGCTTGGTGCGGCGAGCGCGACTACGATCTGACGCTCATCGAGGTCATGCCCATGGGCGAGATCGGCGGCGAGGCGCGGCTTGCGCAATACCTGCCGCTATCGCTCGCGCGCGCGACGCTCAATCGGCGCTGGACCTTGGACGAAAGCGATTATCGCAGCGGCGGCCCCGCGCGCTACTATGTCGTGCGCGAGACGGGAAAACGCCTCGGCTTCATCACGCCGATGACCCATAATTTCTGCGAGAGCTGCAATCGCGTGCGGCTCACCTGCACCGGCACGCTTTATATGTGCCTGGGCCAGCATGACAGCGCCGATCTGCGCACGCCGCTGCGCGCATCGGAAAGCGACGCGCTGCTCGAAGCCGCCATCGACGAGGCGATCGCGCGCAAGCCCAAGGGCCATGACTTCATCATCGATCGCCGCCACACGCGGCCCGCCGTGGCGCGGCATATGAGCGTGACCGGGGGTTGAGCACACCATCCATCGGCTTCGAGGCGAGCGATGCGCCCGCCGCCCAGCAGGCGCTCGAGGATTTGCGCCGCCGCTATCATTCGGTCGAACCGGAGAAAGCGGACATCATCGTCGCGCTGGGCGGCGACGGTTTCATGCTCGAAACCTTGCACCGCCATTTGCAGCGTGGCGTGCCGATTTACGGCATGCACCGCGGCAGCGTCGGCTTTCTCATGAATTCCTATTCGCTCGACGGTCTCGAGGAACGCCTGCAGCGCGCGACGCCCGTTCGCGTTCATCCCCTCGACATGACGACCCGAGACCAAAGCGGCGTCGAGCGGCATGCGCTCGCGATCAACGAGGTCTCGCTGCTGCGCCAGACGCGTCAGACCGCGAAGCTGCGTGTCAGCGTCGATGGTTTGACGCAGATCGACGAGCTCATGGCGGATGGCATCCTGGTCGCGACCCCCGTCGGCAGCACCGCCTATAATCTTTCGGCGCACGGGCCGATCATCCCTCTCGGTGCGGGCGCCCTCGCCTTGACCCCGATCAGCGCTTTTCGCCCGCGGCGCTGGCGCGGCGCCTTGCTGCCGCACACGGCCGAGGTGCACTTCGATGTCCTCGAGGCCGAGAAACGCCCGGTCAGCGCGACGGCCGACTTCACCGAAATTCGCAATGTTTGCGCGGTGACGGTGTGCGAGCGCCGCGAGGTTGTGCTGACCATGCTGTTCGATCCCGAGCACAATCTCGAGGAGCGGGTCTTGAAAGAGCAGTTCCTGACGTGAGCCATGCGCTTCAATAGGCCGGAGCGCGGCCTTGGTTCAGCAGCGCTCTGACGCCGCTAGCGAAAGCCTCGCCGAGCAGCTCGCCCGCTTCCGCCGCGATGTAACAACACGAAGGATCACGACACGCGGCATCGAGTGGTCCTACGACATCGCCGGCAACAGCGGCGGTGCGCCTCTTCTCCTTCTTCATGGCGGCGGCGGCCGGGGCGATGTCTATTTCGCCTATTTTCAGGCACTCGAAAGCGAGTACCGGCTCGTCGCGCCGACCTTGCCCTTTGAGGTTTCGCGCGTCGACGACGCCGTTGCCGGACTCGCGGCCATTCTCGATGTCGAAGGCATCGGGTCGTGTCACGTGCTCGGCCATTCGCAAGGCGGATTCCTCGCTATCGCCTTGTCGCACCGCCTTCCGGCGCGCTTGCGCTCTCTCATCATCGCGTCCTCCGCCCTGCCCTCGACAAAGCATGCACGCTTCGTCGAGAAGCAGCTGCGGCGGCTCGATTGGACGCCTAATTTCATACTGCGGCCCGTCATGCGCTTTGCACTGGTCCAAGCGGCGCGGCTTGGCGGCACGGCGCTCACTCCCGCGGAGCGCCGTCTGCTTCTCGGCTTCGTTCCTTTCGATAATGCTGCCCGATTGCGGCGTTGGGCACGGTCCTCGGCTCTTCTTCAACGCGACTACCATCGCTGGGAAAAGGACGATCGCCGCTGGTCGGGCGCGGTGCTGCTATTCGAAGCCGGGCGCGACCGGCTCATCGACGCCGACGATGCCGCGGCGCTTCGCGCCCGCTATCCCGAAGCGCGGGTGCAGCATTTTGCCGATGCCGGACATCTCGATCTGATCATCCGGCCCGCCCCTTATCTTCTCGCGCTGCGCGCGTTTCTGCGGACGGTTTGAGCGCCGACCGCGCAGCGGAGGCGCGACGCAAAAGCCGCAATCGCGCCACAATCCGCCGCAATATTCCAGCCCCCCAAACCGTCTCATCACGCACGGTCAAACGCGGCGTGGGTGCCGTGGCCATTTTGCGAGGATACATGAATCTCTTCCGTCGTCTTCTGTCGCCGATCTTTGCAGCCGCTCTGTTAACCCTCCTCCCAGCAACCAGCCGCGCCCAGGTCGACGTCACCATCACCGCGACCGTCGCGCCACCTCCCCTGCCGGTCTATGCCCAGCCGGCCATACCGGGTCCGGGCTATATCTGGACGCCGGGCTATTGGGCCTGGGGACCCCAAGGCTATTACTGGGTGCCGGGAACCTGGGTAATGCCGCCTGCGGTCGGGCTGCTGTGGACGCCCGGTTACTGGAGTTGGGCCGACGGCGTCTATCTCTGGCATGCCGGCTATTGGGGACCGCGCGTCGGGTTCTATGGCGGCATCAATTACGGCTTCGGCTATATCGGCACCGGTTATTTCGGCGGCTTCTGGGATCACGACCGCTTCCACTACAACCGCGCCGTCAACAATTTCGGCAATGTCCACGTCACGAACGTCTACAACCGGACCGTCGTCAACAACATCAACATCACACGCAATACCAATATCGTGCGCACGAGCTTCAACGGCGGCAAGGGCGGCATCAATGCGCAGCCCAACGCGGCCGAGCGGCAAGCGGCGCAAGAGCGCCGCACGCCACCGACCAGCCTGCAGGCGCAGCATGAGCAACGCGCCGCGTCGAATCACGGGCTCCTTGCCTCGAGCAATCACGGCCGGCCGTCGATCGCCGCGACGCCGCGCCCCGCCGCCTTCACCGCGCATGGGACCGTCGGCGCGCGCGGCGGCGCGTCGCAGCACAGCGCACACCCCACGCCGCATCAGCAGGTTCAAGGCGCGGCGGCGCGACCGCCTCGCCCGGGCAATGATCCCCATGGGCCCTCGCATGTGAATCAAAACCAAGCAGCGCATCCGCAAGGCCCTGGTGGTCCCCGCGCCGCGGGACCCCATGGCGCCGGGCCTCATGATGGCGGCCATGATGAGCATGGCGGCGGCGAGGATCACGGGCACGGACCGCACTAAGAAGCTGTCACCGTCTCCGAGCTCGCCGCGCAGGCAAATACTTGCGTCGAGTGCATAGCAGCCGCGTACCGGCGCATGCCAAGGCGACGCTGCGCTTGCCAAACCTCGCCGCTCATGGCCATCTCTAGCGCGTCGGCGCGACCCAAAGCGTCGATGGGAAACGCGACGAGAGGCCACAATATGGCATCAGCCGAAATGGCAGCGGCCCAGCCGACACGAGCGCAAACCCTGACCGTGTTGGCCGGCGCGTCGATCCTCATGAGTCTCGCCATGGGCATGCGCCAAAGCCTCGGGCTCTTCATGGTGCCGATCACGCGCGATCTCAATTTGACGGTGAGCGACTTCACCTTTGCGCTCGCGGTTCAGAACATCGTCTGGGGCTTCACCCAGCCTTTTATCGGTGCGATTTCGGATCGCTTCGGCATGCGTCCCTTGATGATTGCCGGCGCGCTCTGTTTCTCTCTTGGCGTCGCCCTGACGATTTTCGCGAGCGGCTCGCTGACGCTCATCCTCGGCACCGGCATCTTCATCGGCCTCGCGCTCTCCTGCAGCGCTTCCAATCTCTCCTTGACGGCGACGGCACGCATCGTCCCCGCGGCATGGCGCAGCACCGTTCTCGGCATCGTCTCGGCCATCGGCTCCTTCGGCACGTTCATGGTTGCGCCCTTGGCGCAGCGGCTGATCGTCGATCATGGCTGGCAAGCCGCCCTCGTCGCCTTTCTCGCGCTCACCACGATCATGCTCCCGGCAGCGCTCATGACCGGCTCGGTCGACCGCGTTCCTTATCCCAAGGGCACCAACCCGCTCGCACCCGAGACGCCGTTGACGCTCGGCGCGGTCCTGCGGGTCGCCTCGCGCCATCGCGGCTATGTGACCATGTCCGTCGCGTTCTTCGTCTGCGGCCTGCAACTCGTCTTTCTGACGACGCACCTGCCCACCTATCTCGCGCTCTGCGGCCAGGATCCGATGCTCTCGGCGCAAGCGCTTGCGACGATCGGCATGTTCAACGTCGCCGGTTGCTATATCCTGGGCTGGCTCGGCGGCCGGTACCCGAAGCACATTCTGCTGGGCCTCGTCTATGTGCTGCGCTCGATCGCGATCACCGCCTATTTCATCCTGCCGCCGACCCCTGTCACGACGCTGCTCTTTGCGGCAGTGATGGGCATGTTGTGGCTTGGCGTCGCGCCGCTGGTGCAAGGGCTTGTCGCGCAGATGTTCGGCCTGCGCTTCATGGCGACGCTCTCCGGCATCGCCTTTTTCAGCCACCAAGTCGGCTCGTTCCTCGGCGCTTGGGGCGGCGGCCTTATCTACGACGCGTTCGGCTCCTACGATCGGGCCTGGCAACTTGGCGTCCTGATCGGCCTCATCGCCGGTTGCGCGCAAATGCTGACCGACGATCAGCCGGCACGGCCGATGCTGCGCGAGGCCTCGGCCTAATGCGCCGAGGCGAAGCGACAGCCTGACGCCCCAGATTTGACCCGAAGCTTCGAGAGGGAAACCGGCGGCACCGTAAGGCGGATCAGCCGGTCTGGCGCAGCGCCTCTCGGCGCGGCAGAATAGGCCCATGCCAGGGCAGAGGCTCACGAGCGCCGAGATGATCGGCCGGCTCATCGCCTTCGATACGACCAGCCGGGAATCCAATCTCGCGCTCATCGAGTTCGTGCGCGACTATCTCGACCGCTGGCATGTAAAGAGCGAGCTGGTTTACGGACCCGATCGCCGCAAGGCCAATCTCTATGCGACGATCGGTCCGATCGATCGCGGCGGCGTCATGCTGTCGGGTCACAGCGATGTCGTGCCCGTCGACGGCCAACAATGGCACAGCGATCCTTTTAAGGTCGCCGAGCGCGACGGCAAGCTCTATGCCCGCGGCAGCGCCGATATGAAGAGCTTCATCGCTGTCGTGCTTGCGAAGGTGCCGGATTTCCTCGCCCAGCCGCTCAAAACGCCGCTGCATTTGGCTCTCACCTATGACGAAGAGGTGGGCTGCCTCGGCGTGCGGCCGCTCATTGCCGCGCTTGCCACGAAAGAGGTGAAGCCACGGCTCTGCATCATCGGCGAGCCGACGCTGATGCAGCCGGTGATCGCGCATAAGGGCAGTCGGCGGCTGCGCTGCCGCGTCCATGGGCACGAGGCTCATTCCTCGCTCACCCATCGCGGCGTCAACGCGATCGAAACCGCGGCCGAGCTGATTGCATATTTAAAGGGCATTGCCCGAAAGAAGCGCGCCGAAGGTCCTTTCGATCCAGGCTTCG
>CAYMNX010000771.1:0-7313 GCA_964391905.1 uncultured Rhizobiaceae bacterium | reverse complement strand
GGCGCCGGTCGCCGCGAAAACAACCCAGCTTGGCCGCAAACCCGTCTCGAGCGAAAGATTGGCCGCCAGCACGAGGGGGATGGGCGCGCCCAACGAGATCGAGAAATAGACGGCCTCGCCGAGCGCCGTGAGCGCGCCGGCCGCAACGCTGGTCGCCGCCAAGGGCCAAAGCGGCAATTTGCCGCGACCATAACGTGCGGTAATCGCACGAAATGCCATCAACCAGAGGTAGATGCCCGCCATGACGGTGGGCTCCCACTCATCGAGCTTCGATTGCAGGAAGAAATGGATTACGGCGAGGAGGGCGATGAAATAGATCAGCCGATGCAGATTTTGCCACCGCCGGGCGCCGAGGCTGCGCTGCCATTGATCGGTCGAGGTGACGGCAAGCACGCCGAGTCCCAGGAGCGCGACAAAGCCGATGGTGAGGTAGATCCGCAGGATGATCTCGAGGATCACCGTCGGAACGTCGAAGGCCTCGTCGACCACATAGAGGGAGAGGTGAACCGTCGCATAGGCGAAGGCGGCGACGCCGATCATGCGGCGCAGCTGCAAGAGAAACGGCCACTGCAGCGCCATTCGCGCTGGCGAGATCACCAAGGCGATGAAGATCAGCCGGATCGTCCAGTCGCCGAATTGGTGAATGGCCTCGGTCAAGGGGCGGGCGCCGAGCCAGCCGAGATCGTAGGAGATCGCCGTCCAGAGGCCAGGGATGAAGAGCGCCGCGAAGACGGCGGCCTTCAACGGCGAGAAGCGCTCGCCGTAATCGTACCAGGGCAATTTGCGTAAATTCATGCGCAGCTTCTCTATCTAGCGTCGCGCCTTACCGGCGCCCAGGGCGAAATCCATCACGATTCGGCGATTTTGCCGACTTGCTCCGCCCGCGCTGCCCGCATAATTTGGCCCAGCCCATGAGTTATTTCCTGCAGCAACTTATCAACGGTCTCACGCTCGGGGCGATCTATGCCTTGATCGCTCTCGGTTACACCATGGTTTACGGCATCATCGGCATGATCAATTTCGCCCATGGCGAAATCTACATGATCGGTGCCTTCGTCTCGCTCACCACCTTTTTCGTTCTGGGAGCGGTCGGGGTTACATGGGTGCCGCTGGCGCTTTTGCTCGTGCTGATCTCGGCCATGATCTTCACCGCCGTTTACGGCTGGTCGGTCGAGCGCATCGCCTATCGGCCCTTGCGCGGGTCGTTCCGCCTCGCGCCGCTGATCTCGGCGATCGGCATGTCGATCTTCCTGCAGAACTATGTCCAGCTCCTGCAGGGCGCGCGGGTCAAGTCGCTGCCGCCCGTCATCGAGGGCGGGTTCCGGCTCATGGAGAGCAACGGCTTCGTCGTCCAGCTGAGCTATCTCCAGATCATCATCATGGCGCTGACGATCGCCCTCATGGCGGGGTTCAGCGTCATGATCGCAGCGACGCCGCTCGGCCGGGCGCAGCGCGCCTGCGAGCAGGACATGACCATGGCGGCGCTTCTGGGCATCAATGTCGATCGCACCATCTCGGCGACTTTCGTCATCGGCGCCGTGCTCGCCGCCGTCGCCGGGATGATGGTCACGCTCTATTACGGCGTCATCGATTTTTTCATCGGCTTTCTCGCCGGAATGAAGGCCTTCACCGCCGCGGTGCTGGGCGGCATCGGCTCGCTGCCGGGCGCGGTCCTGGGCGGCTTCGTGATCGGCCTCGTCGAGGCATTTTGGTCGGGCTATTTCAACGCCGCTTACAAGGATGTGGCGGTGTTCGGTATCTTGATCCTGGTGCTCATCTTCCGGCCCTCGGGCCTTCTGGGCCGACCCGAGGTGGAGAAAGTCTGATGCCATTGCGGGGGCCGGTAAAGGATTCGGCGCTCGCCGCCTTCGTCGCGCTCATTCTCGCTATCCCCCTCGTCGGCTTCAACACGGTGGAGCTTGATGGCCGCATCGTGGTCGAGACGCGATTCGGCTGGGTCGCGATCGCGGTGGTCGCGGTTTTCGCGGGCCGCTTGCTTCTGGGGCTGCTGCCGCGGCGGAGAAGGCCGCGCAGCGACACGCCGGTGCTCGCCGTGCTCGTGGCGCGGCATGTGCGGCTCCTCGGCGGGCTCGGACTCGTCATCGCGATCCTCTGGCCGTTCCTGCCCTTCGCATCGACCTATCTCATCGATCTCGCGACCGCGGTTCTCATCTACATCATGCTCGGCTGGGGCCTCAACATCGTGGTCGGGCTCGCCGGCCTTCTCAATCTCGGCTATGCCGGCTTTTACGCGGTCGGCGCGTATTCCTTTGCGATCATCGCGCAATGGCTCGGGCTCAGCTTCTGGCAAGCGCTGCCGATTTCCGGCCTGTTGGCGGCGGCGGTCGGCATTCTCCTGGGCTTTCCCGTGCTGCGCCTGCGTGGCGATTATCTCGCCATCGTCACGCTCGGCTTCGGCGAGATCATCCGCATCATCCTGATCAACTGGTCTTCCGTCACCGGCGGACCCAACGGCATCAACAACATCCCGCGTCCGACTTTCTTCGGCCTGCCTTTGACCGCGCGGGCGCCCGGCGGCGCCAAGACCTTCGCGCAATTCTTCGGCCTTTCCTACAGCCCGCAACACCGCATCATCTTTCTCTATTTCGTCATTCTCGCTCTGGCGCTGGCGACGAACTTCATCACCTTGCGGCTGCGGCGCCTGCCGATCGGGCGGGCCTGGGAAGCGCTGCGCGAGGACGAGATCGCATGCCGCGCCCTCGGCATCAACCCCACCAACGTGAAGCTCTCGGCGTTTTCCATCGGCGCCATGTTCGCGGGCTTCGCCGGCGCTTTTTTCGCGACGCGGCTCAATTTCATCAGCCCTGAGAGCTTCACCTTTCAGGAATCCGCGACGATGCTCGCGATCGTCGTCCTCGGCGGCATGGGCAGCCAGCTCGGCATCGTTTTCGCCGCGATCATTCTCGTCACCTTGCCCGAATTCGGTCGGGAGTTCGCGCAGTTTCGCATGCTGCTGTTCGGTGCTGCGATGGTTGGAATCATGATATGGCGGCCGCGCGGCCTGCTCGCGCTGCGGTCGCCCTCGATCCGCCTCGCTCCTCAAGCCGGCGAGCGTGCGTGATGCAAAGCGCGCCGCTTTTGGGCGTCGAAGAGCTGACGATGCGCTTTGGCGGGCTGCTGGCGGTGGATAAATTATCCTTCACGGTTTACAGGAACGACATCACCGCGATCATCGGCCCCAACGGCGCCGGCAAGACCACCGTCTTCAACTGCCTGACTGGCTTTTATCGCCCGAGCGGCGGCAGCCTCGTGCTCCATCGCAACAACGGCGTCTTACGGCTCGAGCGGATGGACGGGTATCGTATCGCGCGCGACGCGGGGGTTGCCCGCACCTTCCAGAACATCCGGCTCTTTCCGGGCATGACAGTGCTCGAAAATCTGATCGTGGCGCAGCACAATCGCCTGATGCGCGCGAGCTTTTATACCTTCGGCGGGCTTTTCGGCCTGGCCGGCTACCGCGCGGCCGAGCGCGAGGCGATCGAGAAGGCACGCTATTGGCTCGATCGTATCGCGCTCGTCGACAGCGCCGATCGCGAGGCCGGAACCTTGCCCTACGGGGCGCAACGCCGGCTCGAGATCGCGCGCGCCATGTGCACCGATCCGCTGCTGCTGTGCCTCGATGAGCCCGCGGCCGGGCTCAATCCGCGGGAGTCGGCCGATCTCAACCAGCTTCTGCTCTCGATCCGCGCGCAGCACGGGGTCGGGATCCTGCTGATCGAGCATGATATGAACGTCGTCATGGGGATTTCAGATCACATCATCGTTCTCGATTACGGCCGCAAGATCGCCGACGGCAAGCCGGCGGAGATTCGCAATGACCCCACGGTGATCAAAGCCTATCTCGGCGAGCCCGAGGCTTGAGCGCGCGATGCTGACAATCGCGGGCGTTCATACCTATTACGGCAATATCGAAGCCTTGAAGGGCGTCGATCTCACGGTCGAGGACGGCGAGATCGTCACCCTCATCGGCGCGAACGGCGCCGGGAAATCGACCTTGCTCATGACGATCTGCGGCCGGCCGCGCGCGGCGGAGGGACGGATCGACTTCGAGGGCGAGGACATCACGCGCCTGCCGACTTACGAGATCATGCGTCGCGGCATCTCGCATGCGCCGGAAGGGCGACGGATTTTCCCGCGCATGACCGTGCTCGAGAATCTTCAGATCGGCGCAACCGTCACCGACGGCGCTCATTTCGCCGCGGATCTCGAGCGCGTGTTCACGCTCTTTCCGATCCTCAAGGCGCGCCGCAGCCAACGCGGCGGCACGCTTTCGGGCGGCGAGCAGCAAATGCTGGCGATCGCGCGGGCGCTGATGAGCCGGCCACGGCTCTTGCTTCTCGACGAGCCGTCGCTGGGTCTGGCGCCGCTGATCGTCAAACAGATTTTCTCGGTCATCCGCGCCATCAATCAGGAGCAGAAGATCACGGTCTTCCTCGTCGAGCAGAACGCGCATCACGCGCTGCGCCTCGCCCATCGCGGCTACGTCATGCAGAATGGCGCGATCACCTTGTCGGGTACGGGTGCGGCGCTCCTTGCCAATGAGGATGTCCGCGCCGCCTATCTGGAGGGGCAAGCCTAGATCGACGATCGATGGGCCGGCTGGCGCAATGGCAGGGTTTTTGCTGGAGATGAATAGGCGGTCGGTCGGGTATATGATGGCAGAACCCTTTGATACCGCTGGAGGCAAACATGGCGGGAAAGGACGATCCGACCAAGCCCATTCTCAATGACTGGCACGCGGAGCGGAGCGAGCCTGTGGTCCCGAGCTATTGGGGCCCCAATATGCTCGTCTACGCCGATATTTCACGATTGCTGTTTCGCTTGCACCGCAATGTCGCGGTGCACATGGATGCCCATAAGCGATTGATGGAGCGCCTGCAGTCGGTCTTTGCGCATGAACAGGCGCTGGTACTGGAGCTCGCCAAGGCGATCGAGACGGCAAACGTCCAAGCCGCGCGCCAATCGAATGCGGAAGGGCCCACGCGGATGCAAGACAATCTCGATCGTATTTTCGAGCATGCCGGCAAGGCTATGCAGGAATCCGGCAAAATGCTGACCGACATTCAGCTCGAAGCCTTGGCGCTGTTGCAGCATTATATCGAAGAAGCGAACGGGGTACAGAAACCGGACGATAAGGCGAGTAGGGCAGGGACAGACAAATGATGCGGAATTGGGTTTGGTTGCTGAGCGCCGTTCTCCTCCTCGGCGCGCCGACGGCGCGCGCCGAGATCAAGATCGCCGTTGCCGGACCGATCACGGGGTCTGACGCCGCGGTGGGCGAGCAAATGCGGCGCGGCGCGGAGATGGCGGTCGCGGACATCAACGCCAAAGGCGGTCTCCTTGGGCAGAAGCTCGCGCTCGAGGTGGGCGACGATGCGTGCGATCCGAAACAGGCCGTCGCGGTTGCCAATCGCTTCGCGGTGAGCGGTGTCGTTTTCGTCGCCGGGCATTATTGCTCCAGCACGTCGATCCCGGCCTCCGCCGTCTACGCCGATGCCGGCATTCTCGAGATCTCGCCGGCCTCGACCAATCCCGTTTACACGGATGACGCGGCAAAGAATGGCTGGATCAATGTCTTCCGCGTTTGCGGCCGCGACGATAATCAGAGCAAAGCTGCCGCGGCCTACATCGCCACGCATTTCAAGGGCAAGCCGGTCGCGATCGTCGACGACAAGACGACCTACGGGCAAGGTCTCGCCGATTGGACGCGCAAGGCGCTGCGCGCGGCGGGAGTGACCGAGGCGCTCGATGAATCGATCAATCGCGGCGACAGGGACTTCTCGGCGCTCGTCAGCAAGTTGAAGCAGGCCAATATCGCGGTGATCTATTACGGCGGATATTACACCGAGGCCGGTCTGATCGTTCGTCAGGCGAAGGAGCAGGGGCTCGACGCGACGCTGGTGGGCGGTGACGGGCTGGTCTCGACGGATTTCTGGAAGATCGCGGGACCGGCGGGCGCCGGGACGCTCATGACTTTCTCGCCCGATCCCCGCAACAATCCGACGGCGGCGCCGATCGTGGCGGAATTTCGCCAGCAAAATTACGATCCCGAAGGCTACACGCTCTACACCTATGCGAGCGTCCAAGCCTTCGCCCAGGCGGCAGCGCAAGCGCGCTCGGTCAAGATCGAGGACATCTCCAAGGCACTCCATAGCGGTAATTTCGACACCGTCCTCGGCAAGATCGGGTTCGACGAGAAGGGCGACGTGATCGGTCCGGGCTACGTGCTCTTCGTCTGGCAGGACGGGAAATACAGCGAGGTCGGCGGCTAACGCACCGGCGGCGGCGCGGTCGTGCCGCTTACCGCCTCGAGAAGTGGCCGCACGTCGATCTTGCGTCCCTCGACAAGCTCGGGATGAGGAAATCGAATATCGCCCCGGGCAATTGCACCTGCCGGATTGGCAAGGCCATTGCCGGCCCGCAAAGAGCGGGGAAATTCAACGGCTAAGGGTAGGGGACCCACGACCGACGAGGCCTAGTAGGCGGCTGGCGGCAGCCCGCGACATCTGGTAGAGTCCCGGTCTCGATCTTAGTTTTTAAGAGCATGACTGAAACCGTCGCCGTCGCCGCCGATCATGGCGGCTATGACCTGAAATCCGCGCTTTTACCGGAGCTGAAAAGCCTTGGCTTCGAGGTACTTGATCTCGGCACCTATGGGCCCGAGCCGGTCGATTACCCGAATTTCGCGGCGGCCGTCGCGCAAGCCATCGCAGAGGGCACGGCGCAGCGCGGCTTGCTCATTTGCGGCACCGGGATCGGCATGTCGATTGCGATCAATCGCCACCGCCATATCCGTTGCGCGCTCGTCCATGACGTTACGACCGCCGCGCTTGCCCGCCGCCACAATGATGCGAATGTGCTTGCGCTCGGCGGTCGGATCCTCGGCAATGACGTCGCCAAGGATTGTCTCAAGACGTTCTTCACGACCGCCTTCGATGGCGGTCGCCACGCACGTCGCGTCGCTCTGTTGTCTTAAGCCTTGAGGTAGATCGATGTCCGTCCCGAAGCATGTTCCCGCCAATGCCGATAGCTTCTTTGGCGCATCGCTCGCCGAAATCGATCCGGAGGTCGCCGGCGCGATCGATAAGGAACTCGGGCGACAGCGCAACCAGATCGAGTTGATCGCGTCGGAGAACATTGTCTCGCGTGCGGTGCTCGAGGCGCAAGGATCGGTGCTCACCAACAAATACGCCGAGGGTTATCCCGGCCGACGCTATTACGGCGGCTGCGAATTCGTCGATATCGCCGAGCAGCTCGCGATCGACCGCGCCAAGCGCCTCTTCGGCTGCGCC
>CAYMNX010000770.1:0-1674 GCA_964391905.1 uncultured Rhizobiaceae bacterium | reverse complement strand
GTCCCCGCGTAGCACAGGCGAGGCGCGAATCTTCAGCGCCGAGCCGTCGTGCGAATCAAACCAAATCCCTACCGCTTCAGCGCGGCGCGGCCGGGATAGCGCGCATCGGCGCCGAGCGCGCCTTCGATGCGGATGAGCTGGTTGTATTTGGCGAGCCGGTCGGAGCGCGAGAGCGAGCCCGTCTTGATCTGGCCGCAATTGGTGGCGACCGCCAGGTCGGCGATGGTCGAATCCTCGGTCTCGCCCGAGCGATACGAGAAGACGGCGGTGTAGCCGGCGCGATGCGCGAGCTCGACCGCGTCGAGCGTCTCGCTGAGCGTGCCGATCTGATTGACCTTGACGAGGATCGAATTGGCGATGCCCTTCTCGATGCCGTCCTTGAGCCGCGCCGGGTTGGTGACGAAGAGATCGTCGCCGACGAGCTGCACCTTGCCGCCGAGCGTCTTCGTCAGCTCGGCCCAGCCCGCCCAATCGTCCTCGGCCATGCCGTCCTCGATCGAGACGATGGGATAGCGCGCGACGAGATCGGCGAGGTATTTCACCATGCCGGCGGCGTCGAGCGTCTTGCCCTCGCCTTCGAGGTGATAGCGGCCGTCGCGATAGAATTCGGTCGAGGCGGCATCGAGCGCGAGCGCGACATCCGCCCCCGGCTTGTAGCCCGCCACCTCGATCGCGCGCATGACGAAGTCGAGCGCGTCCTCGGCCGATTGGAGCGCCGGCGCGAAGCCGCCCTCGTCGCCGACATTGGTGTTGAAGCCCGCATCCTTCAACTGCTTCTTCAGCGCCTGAAAAACCTCGGAGCCCCAGCGCACCGCCTCGGCGAGGCTCGGCGCCGCGACCGGCATGATCATGAATTCCTGGATGTCGATCGGATTGTCGGCGTGAACGCCGCCATTGATGATGTTCATCATCGGCACCGGCAGGGTGCGCGCATGCGTGCCGCCGACATAGCGATAGAGCGGATCGCCGCGATCGGCCGCCGCCGCCTTGGCCGCGGCGAGGCTGACGCCCAAAATCGCATTGGCGCCGAGCCGCGCCTTGTTGGGCGTGCCGTCGAGCGCGATCATGGCGCGGTCGAGCGCGAGCTGGTCGCCGGCATCGAAGCCCGAGAGCGCGTCGAAAATCTCGCCATTCACGGACTCGACCGCCTTCAGCACGCCCTTGCCGCCATAGCGCGTCTTGTCGCCGTCGCGCAGCTCGACCGCCTCATGCGCGCCGGTCGAGGCGCCCGAGGGCACGGCGGCGCGGCCGGTGATGCCATTCTCGAGCTCGACCTCGACCTCGACCGTGGGATTGCCGCGGCTGTCGAGAATCTCGCGGCCGCGAATATCGATGATCGCTGTCATGGAGTTCCTTCTCCGATCGGTGAGATCCCCTCCCCCCGCCCCTCTCCCGCAAGCGGGAGAGGGAGGGACCCGCGAAGCGGGAGGGTGAGGGCTGGTTATGCGTTCGTGCTTCGGCGTTTCGTCGCCAGCTTGTCGAATTCGATGAGCTCCGCGAGCAGCGCCGGCATGTCTTTCAGATGCACCATATTGGGCCCGTCGGAGGGCGCGCGATCGGGGTCCTGATGCGTCTCCATGAAGACGGCGGCGACGCCGACCGCGACCGCGGCGCGCGCCAGCACCGGCACGAAGCGGCGCTCGCCGCCCGAGGTGTCGCCCTGCCCGCCCGGCT
>CAYMNX010000769.1:0-6503 GCA_964391905.1 uncultured Rhizobiaceae bacterium | reverse complement strand
CACCCGCTTCAACGGCCGCGCCCCGTAGACCGGATCGTAGCCCATTTCGGCGAGCCACTCCTTCGCCCTGTCGTCGGGCACCAGCGTGATCTTGCGATCGGTCAGAAGCTTCTGCAGCCGCTGCAGCTGGATCTCGACGATGCCCTTCATATCGGCACGCGACAGGCGGCGGAAGATGAGAATGTCGTCGAGCCGGTTGAGGAACTCCGGCCGGAAGGCCTGACGCACCACCGCCATCACCTGATCGCGCACCTTCGCGATCTCGGTCGATTCCGGCAGCGCGGCCAGAATCTCGCTGCCGAGATTCGAGGTGAGGATGATCAGCGTGTTGCGGAAATCGACGGTGCGGCCTTGGCCGTCCGTCAACCGGCCGTCATCGAGCACCTGCAGCAGCACGTTGAAGACATCGGGATGCGCCTTCTCGACCTCGTCGAAGAGGATCACCTGATAAGGCCGACGCCGCACCGCCTCGGTCAGGCTGCCGCCCTCTTCATAACCGACATAGCCGGGCGGCGCGCCGATGAGCCGCGCGACGGAATGCTTTTCCATGTATTCCGACATGTCGACGCGGAGCATCGCGCTCTCATCGTCGAAGAGGAATTCGGCCAAAGCGCGCGCCAATTCGGTCTTGCCGACGCCGGTCGGCCCCAAGAACAGGAACGAGCCGATCGGCCGGTTCGGGTCCTGCAAGCCGGCGCGGGCGCGACGGATCGCATTCGCCACCGCGACCACCGCCTCGTCCTGGCCGATGACGCGGCGCTTCACATTCTCTTCCATGTGGAGGAGCTTCGCGCGCTCGCCCTCGAGCATCTTATCGACCGGAATACCGGTCCAGCGCGACACCACGGCAGCGATGTGCTCGGCCGTCACCGCCTCTTCGATCATGCGGTGGCTTTCGGCCTCTTCCGCGGTTTTGAGCTTGCGCTCGAGATCCGGGATGATCGCATAGGTAAGCTCGCCGGCACGCGTGTAATCGCCCTTGCGCTGGGCCTGCTCCAATTCGATGCGGGCCTGATCGAGCTGCTCCTTGAGCTTTTGCGCCGAGGCCATCTTGTCCTTCTCGGCGCGCCATTGCGCGGTGAGCTCGGCCGATTTCTTCTCGAGCTCGTCGAGCTCTTCGATCAGCCTGTGGAGCCGCTCCTGCGAGGCGGGATCATGCTCTTTCTTCAGCGCCTCGCGCTCGATCTTGAGCTGAAGGATGCGGCGATCGAGCTCGTCGATCTCCTCGGGCTTCGATTCCGCCTCCATGCGCAGCCGCGAGGCGGCCTCGTCCATCAAATCGATCGCCTTATCGGGCAGGAAGCGATCGGTGATGTAGCGGTTGCTCAAGGTCGCGGCCGCGACGAGCGCGCCGTCGGTGATGCGCACGCCGTGATGGACCTCGTATTTCTCTTTGATGCCGCGCAGGATCGAGATCGTATCCTCGACCGTCGGCTCGTTGACGAAGACCGGCTGGAAGCGCCGTGCCAGCGCCGCGTCCTTCTCGATATGCTTCCTGTATTCATCGAGCGTGGTCGCGCCGACGCAATGCAGCTCGCCGCGCGCCAAAGCCGGCTTCAACATGTTGGACGCATCCATCGCGCCCTCGGCCTTGCCGGCGCCGACCAGCGTGTGCAGCTCGTCAATGAAGACGATGATCTCGCCGGCCGCCGCCGTGATCTCGGACAGCACGGCCTTGAGGCGCTCTTCGAACTCGCCACGGAACTTGGCGCCGGCGATGAGCGCGCCGAGATCCAAGGCCAGAAGGCGCTTGTCCTTCAAGCTGTCGGGCACGTCGCCATGCGCGATGCGCAAAGCAAGGCCCTCGACAATCGCGGTCTTGCCGACGCCGGGCTCGCCGATGAGCACCGGATTGTTCTTGGTCCGGCGCGAGAGCACCTGAATCGTGCGGCGAATCTCTTCATCGCGGCCGATCACCGGATCGAGCTTGCCGGCACGCGCCGCCTCGGTCAGATCGCGCGCGTATTTCTTGAGTGCGTCATAACCCTCCTCGGCCGTGGCGCTGTCGGCCTTGCGGCCCTTGCGGATCTGCTCGATCGCGGCATTCAAGGATTGCGCGGTGATGCCTGCGGCGGCCAGCGCCTTGGCGGATGGCGTATTGCGGTCGAGCGTCATCGCCAAAAGCAGCCGCTCGACGGTGACAAAACTGTCGCCGGCTTTCTCGGCCAGCTTTTCCGCCTCATTGAAAAGCCGGTTCAATTCGGGCGTGAGATAGACTTGGCCGCTGCCGCCTTCGACGCGCGGCAGCTTGTCGAGCGCCGCATCGACCGCGCCGAGCACGATCTTCGGATCGCCGCCGGCGGCATGAATGAGATTGGCAGAAAGCCCCTCCTTGTCCTCGATCAGGACCTTGAGGAGATGTTCGGGCGTGAATTGCTGATGGCCGCGGCGCTGTGCGAGCAATTGTGCCGCTTGCACGAAGCCCTTGGCGCGCTCCGTATATTTTTCGAAATCCATGGGCGACCCCTTATTGAAACGACAGCGATGGTCCCTCTTCGAGGCAACCTTTCGTGTCTTCCCGACAAAGATATGGGGTCACACGCCGCGCCTACCAAGCCCCGCGGGCGGCGTTGTCAGACAAACTCCAGATGTTGGTTAACGACTGAGGGTCGTCTCAGGCCGAGGGCGAACCTTCCGGCTCGTCGGTCTGGGGTTGCTCCTGGGGCTGTTGCGCCTGGGGCTGCGCTTGCTGACCCTGTGCGCCGAACTCGCCATCGACCTCCACGCCGTTCATCTCATTGTCGGCGGGCGTCATCGGCCGCGGGGGTCCCATGGACTGCCCTTCGCCATTCGCCTGCATGATGCGGAAGTAATGCTCCGCATGCTGATAGAGATTCTCGGCGGCGATCCGGTCGCCGGAGGAAGAGGCCTCGCGCGCGAGCGCGATGTAGCGCTCGAACACCTGATAGGCATTGCCGCGAATCTTGACGCTCGGGCCGTTGCTATCGAAGGTCTGATTCCGGTGCGGCGGGCGCGGCCCGCGGTTGTTATTAGGATGACCGCCGCCGCCCATGTGGTTGGGATTGTGACCGCGGCCGCGTGATCGCTTGTTCTGATTGGGTCTCATGACACCTTTGAAATCTTGATGCATGTGCTCGCTTTTGCGTTTCCTATTCGGTTTAGAAACCCCGGCGCTTGACGTGCCAAGCCTGAAAAGCGCCATCACGGCTGAGGGGTATTGCCGGCGCCCTTCATGGGCGCGGAGCCTCATGGCTCCTGTTCTTTCCTAAAGCCACCCTAGACGGGAAGGCCAATTAATCCAATGTTTTTTTTAAGTCCTGTGGCTTTTTTATGGCTACTTATCAAAGCGTTGCCACCAAACAGCGCTCAATGCCAGGCAAGTCCCGATATATCGCTTTGATCTGCAAGCCTGATTTTGCCATCAGCGAACTTACGGCCCTGGCTTGTCCCGCCCCCAGCTCGATACAGGCAAAACCCCCAGGGATGAGGAGCCGCTTTATGGCGGGGGCCAGCACACGGTACGCATCAAGGCCGTCCCACCCGCCATCGAGCGCCACTCGAGGCTCGAAAGCGGCCACTTCCGGCGCCAAACCCGATAAATCGTCACAACATATATAAGGCGGGTTCGAGAGAATTACATCTACTTTTCCCGTGATTTCCTGATCCCAATCGCCGCAGCGGAATGTGGCCCGCGACGCGAGCCCAAGCTTTTCGGCGTTGCTTTTCGCGGTCTCGACCGCCCCGGGCTGGATGTCGATCCCGACTCCGGTGGCCCGAGGGAGCTCGTGGAGGAGCGCCAAGAGAAGGCAGCCGGTGCCGGTGCCGAAATCGATGAGGCGCAGGGGCGCCTGCCGATCCGGCAAATGGGCAAGCGCCGCCTCGATCAAGGTCTCGCTATCGGGCCGCGGATCGAGCGTCTCGGGCGAGAGCGCGAAATCGAGGCTCCAGAACTCGCGGCTGCCCTTGAGGCGCGAAAACGGCTCATGCCGGGCGCGGCGGCCGATGAGCTCATCAAAGCGCGCTCGCGCCGCCTCATCGATCGGGCGCTCGGGATAGCCGAGGATCACGCCCGGATCGACCTCGAGCGCCAGCCCCAGAATAAGCCGCGCCTCGCGCCGTGGCTCGGGAATCCCGGCATCATCGAGGATGGCCGTGCCACGTGTGAGCGCGGCGTTGACGGTGGCTGCTTGCGCGGCGCTTGAGCTCAGAGACGAATTCATGGCCGCATTATAATAGAGGCACGGGAGGCAGCACGGCTCCGCCCGCTACGCAATCGTCGCCGCGGGGCCCAAGTGGTATTGAGGCGTTTATCGAGGGTCCAGAGTGTTGCGTCATCGCTCAGCCGAACCGCGGCAAGAAGATTAGCATCGACATACTCGATGCCTCGTCCAGCCAAGGCTTGGCGAACGATGAAATCCAGCACCTCGCCATCGGTCGCAACAGTGGCGCGCGGCAAGTCCGATAGCGCGCTCAAGATACGGGCACCCTGGCGCAGATTGCCCACAGCAAGCTCGCCAATCACGAAAGGGTGGCCGAGAACCATTCCTGCCTCAAGCAGGCCGGCGAGAGTGGCGTTGCTCTTGCGCAGATCGTCGACCCAGACGGAGGTATTGACCAGGATCAACGCGGCGTCGACCGTCGCCGTCTCGACGCCTTCAGACGCCGCTCGCTGCGCCGAGGCGCGCCAGCCGCCGTGCGCTTTCGCGCTCAATCAAAGCCTTGAGCGCCTCGCGAACGAGGCTCGATTTCCCCTTAAGTCCAGTGAACGCTGGGGCCTCGGCGACAAGCTCATCATCGAGCGCCAGCGTCGTGCGCATGTAAGGTCTCGCGTGGCAGGCGCAAGCTTTATCATCGTTTAATGTCCAATCGAGTGCCTATGCTCATTCCACCTCGGCGAGGCGCGCCGCCTGGTCTTCGGCGAGGAGCGCGTCGATGAACTCGTCGAGCGCCTCGCCGCTGATCACCTTGTCGATCTTGTAAAGCGTCAGATTGATGCGATGGTCGCTGACGCGGCCTTGCGGAAAATTATAGGTGCGGATGCGCTCCGACCGGTCGCCCGAGCCGACCTGGCTCTTGCGCGAGGCGGCGCGCTCGGCCGCCTTCTGCTGGCGCTCGCGCTCATAGAGGCGGGCGCGCAGCACCTTCATGCCCTTGGCCTTGTTCTTGTGCTGCGATTTCTCGTCCTGCTGCGACACGACGAGGCCGGTCGGGATGTGCGTGATGCGCACCGCGCTGTCGGTGGTGTTGACCGACTGGCCGCCCGGCCCCGACGACCGGAACACGTCGATGCGCAAATCCTTCTCGTCGATCTTGATATCGACCTCTTCCGCCTCGGGCAGCACCGCGACGGTGGCGGCCGACGTGTGGACGCGGCCCGAGCCATCGGTCTCGGGCACGCGCTGCACGCGATGCACGCCCGATTCGAACTTCAGCCGCTCGAACACGTTCTTGCCCGAGACCGAGGCGATCGCCTCCTTGAAGCCGCCGAGCCCGGTCTCGGACAATTCCATGATCTCGAACTTCCAGCCTTTGAGGGCGGCGTAACGCTGATACATGCGGAACAATTCGCCGGCGAACAGCGCCGCCTCCTCGCCGCCGGTGCCGGCGCGCACTTCGAGGATGGCGTTGCGGGCGTCGGCCTCGTCCTTCGGCAGCAGCAGCACCTTGATGGCGCTTTCGAGCTCGGGGAGTTTCTTGTCGAGCACGGCGAGCTCGCCTTGCGCCAGGTCGCGCATCTCGGCATCCTCGCCGCCGAGCAGGCCCTGCAATTCGCCGCGCTCCTTCTCCGCTTGGCGCAAGCGGGCGATGCTTTCGACCATCGGCGTCAGGTCGGCATATTCCTTCGACAATTTGGCGATGTCGCCGCCGCTCAGGCCGGGGTCGGCAAGCTGCGCGCTGAGTTCCGCGTGCCGCGCGGTCAGTTTGTCGAGACGCGCCGACAGGCCGGGGGTGAGGCTCACTTTTCTTCTCCTGCGACATCATCGCCGAGCCGGAACAATTGGCGCAGCAGATTTTCCACATCCTCGCCGCCCGGGGCGGCGGCACGATTCCGCAACACTTCCGACGGATCGTGCAACAGCCGGTTCATCAACAGGCGCGTCGCCGCGTCGGCGTCGCCGCCGGCCTCCGCCAGGGCCGCCTGGCGCAGCCGCTCGACATGGTTGCGCAAGGCGACCACCGCCGGCACCGCGCGGCGCTCGTCGCGCCGCCGCGCGAACGAAGCCAGTTCCTCGGCGACGATCTGCCGGGCCGCGACCGCTTCCGCCTCGCGGCCCGCGCGGCCGTCGAGCGCCACCCGTTCGAGATCGCCGAGATCGTACAGGAACACGCCGTCGAGGTCGTTGACCGCCGGCTCGACCTCGGGCGGATAGCCGGCATCGACGATGAAGATCGGGCGCGACGGACGGCGCTTCAAGGCGGCGGCCACCCGCGCCACCGTCACCACGGCGCGGCCGCTCGCCAGCGACGCGATCACGATATCGGCCGCCGCCAGCGCCGTGTCGAGGTCGGCGAGGTCGGCCCGGTTGGCGCCGAACATAACC
>CAYMNX010000768.1:0-4565 GCA_964391905.1 uncultured Rhizobiaceae bacterium | reverse complement strand
AGGAAGCGCCGCGCCGTCTCGCGCGCGCCTTCATAGAGCTCGCTCGATTTGGCCGAGAGGCGGTAGACGCCGCGATGCACATTGGCGTAGTCGGTGCGATAGAAATCGCTGACGCGGTCGATCACCACCGCCGGCTTCTGCGCGCTCGCCGCGCTATCGAGGAAGACAAGCCCGGGATTGTTCGCGAAGATCGGGAACTCGCGCTTGACGCGCTGCGGATCGAGGGTAACGGGTTTGATGGTGCCGAGCGCTGTCATTTGCTAAATCCCGTGCCGGCCGAGCCAGCGCTGCAACTGTTTGCTCAAATGTGTGCGCAACGCGGCGTCATCGATCCGATCGATCGCGTCGGCCGCAAAAGCCTCGATCAGCATGTGCCGTGCTTCGGACGCTGGAATGCCGCGCGCTTCGAGATAGAAGAGTGCTTCTTCATCGAGATCGCCCACGGTTGCACCATGGCTGCATTTGACATCGTCGGCGAGGATTTCAAGCTCGGGCTTGGTGTCGACCGCGGCGCGCGGCGAGAGCAGCAGGTTCTTATTGAGCTGATGCGCGTCGGTCTTTTGCGCATCGGGCCGCACCGCGATCTTGCCGAGGAACACGCCATGCGCCCGCTCCTCGAGCACGCCCTTGAAAACCTCGCCGGTGGCGCAGCCCGGCACCGCGTGATCGACGAAGGTGGTGTTGGTCGCATCCTGCTCGCCGCGCAGGAGATAGGCGCCATCGAGTCGCGCTTCGGCGCCTTCGCCGTCATAGCGAACGAAGCTGTCATGACGCGAGAGGCCGCCGCCGATGGTGAGAACGAAGCTCTGATAGCGCGCCGCCTTGTCGAGAGCGATCCGCGCCTGGCCGAAATGGATCGCGGCCCGGGCCTCGTCCTGGACCTTGAGATGGGTGAGCGCCGCACTCGCCCCCAGCGCGACCAGCGTGACAGTGTTGGTCCAATAATCGCCCGCGCCGGCGAAGCTCTCGATCACGGTCGCCCGGGCTTTCTCGCCAAGCCGAATGAGGTTGCGCGCATGGAAGGAATGATCCGGCGCCTCGCCCCAATAAAGGATCTCGACCGGACGCTCGAGCTCGACGCCGGCATCGAGGGTCAGGACGAAGCCATCCGCAAAGAGCGCGGCGTTGAGCGCGGCAAAGGGCTGGCCGCCCTCGGTATCCGTTGCATCGAGCAGATTTTGTGCAATCTCCTGATGCTGAACGAGGCCATTCGCGGTGTTGGCGAGCCGCACGCCCTTGGGCAGGCTTCCGAGCGCCGACAGCTCGGGCGCGAAGCGGCCGTTCACAAAAACCAGGCGATGGGTCTCGCCGGCGAGCGTGTAGTTTGAGAGGGCATCACGAACTGCTGCCCCCTCACCCCACCCCTCTCCCCGCTGGGGAGAGGGAGGGACCCGCGCAGCGGGAGGGTGAGGGGGATAGGCGCGCCGCTGCAGCCGGCGCAGATCGGTGAAGCGCCAGGCTTCGTCGCGCCGGCTCGGAAAACCGAGCTCCTCGAAGCGCAAAAGCGCGGCGTCGCGGCGCCCGGCCAAGGCCGGCGGCTCGCCGGCGCGGGGCGTAAAGGCCGCGCGATAGGGCAGCGTTTCAGGCTTCGCGCTCATGGGGCTTACCTCAGGCCGCCGCGTCACCGAGCATGGCATAGCCACGCTTCTCGAGCTCGGCCGCGAGCCTCTTGTCGCCCGACATGACGATCTTGCCCTGGCTCAGCACATGAACATGGTCGGGCTCGACATAGTCGAGAAGGCGCTGATAGTGGGTGATCATCACCATGGCGCGGTCGGGCGCGCGCAGCTTGTTGATGCCGTTGGCGACGAGGCGCAACGCATCGATGTCGAGGCCGCTATCGGTTTCGTCGAGGAGCGCGAGCTTCGGCTCGAGCATCGCCATCTGGAAGATCTCGTTGCGCTTCTTCTCGCCGCCGGAGAAGCCGACATTGACGCCGCGCTGCAGAAGATCATCGCCGATCTCGAGCTCCTTGAGCTTTGCGCGGACGGCTTTCAGGAACTGACCGGCATCGAGCTCCGCTTGGCCGCGCTGGCGCCGCACCGCGTTCAAGGCGGCGCGCAGAAAATACATGTTGTTCACGCCCGGAATCTCGACCGGATATTGGAAGGCGAGGAAGACGCCGTCGCGCGCCCGCTCATCGGCCGCGAGCGCCAAGAGGTCGCGCCCCTCGTAAAGGACACTGCCCTCCGTCACCTCATAGCCGGGGCGGCCCGCCAGAATGCCGGCGAGCGTCGATTTGCCCGAGCCGTTGGGGCCCATGATGGCGTGCACCTCGCCGGCTTTGACGGCGAGATCGATCCCTTTCAGGATCTCACGTCCGGCGGCAATTTTTGCGTGTAAGTTCTTGATATCAAGCATCGATGAACGCCATCCTCACTAACCGACCGAGCCTTCGAGGCTAACCGCCAGAAGTTTCTGCGCTTCGACCGCGAATTCCATCGGAAGCTCTTTCAGAACTTCGCGACAGAACCCATTGACTATTAAAGATAATGCGTCCTCTTTCGAAAGCCCGCGCTGCTGGCAGTAGAACATCTGCTCGTCGCTGATCTTCGAGGTCGTCGCCTCATGCTCGCAGCGCGCCGAAGGATTGCGCACCTCGATATAGGGCACGGTATGCGCGCCGCAGCGATCGCCGATGAGCAGCGAGTCGCATTGCGTGTAGTTGCGGGCATTCTGCGCCTTGGGCAGGATGCGGACGAGGCCGCGATAGGTATTCTGTCCCCGTCCCGCCGAGATGCCTTTCGAGATGATGGTCGAGCTGGTGTTGCGGCCGAGATGGATCATCTTCGTCCCGGTATCGGCCTGCTGCCGATTGTTGGTGATCGCGACCGAGTAGAACTCGCCGACCGAATGATCGCCCTCGAGGATGCAACTCGGATATTTCCAGGTGATGGCCGAACCCGTTTCGACCTGGGTCCAGGAAATCTTGGCCCGCGCGCCGCGGCAGGCGCCGCGCTTCGTCACGAAATTGTAGATCCCGCCCCGCCCCTCGGCATCGCCCGGATACCAATTCTGCACGGTCGAGTATTTGATCTCGGCATCCTCGAGCGCGACGAGCTCGACCACCGCGGCGTGAAGCTGGTTCTCGTCGCGCTGCGGCGCGGTGCAGCCTTCGAGATAGCTCACATAAGCGCCCTTATCGGCGATGAGGAGCGTGCGCTCGAATTGCCCGCTCTTCGCCGCGTTGATGCGGAAATAGGTCGAGAGCTCCATCGGGCAGCGGACGCCCGGCGGCACATAGGCGAAGGACCCGTCGCTGAAGACCGCGGAGTTGAGCGCAGCGAAGAAATTGTCGCCCTGCGGCACGACCGAGCCGAGATATTTTCGCACGAGCTCGGGATGCTCGCGCACCGCCTCGCCGAAGGAGCAGAAGATGATCCCGAGCTCGCCGAGCTTTGCCTTGAAGGTAGTCGCAACCGAGACGCTGTCGAAAACGGCGTCGACCGCGACGCCGGCCAAGGCCGCACGCTCGTTCAAGGGGATCCCGAGCTTCTCATAGGTCTTCAAGAGCTCGGGATCGACCTCGTCGAGCGTCTTGGGACCGGTCGACTTCTTCGGCGCCGAATAATAGCTCGCCGCCTGATAGTCGATCGGCGCGATCTTGAGCTTCGCCCATTCCGGGCTTTCCATTTTTCGCCACTGGCGAAAGGCTTCAAGGCGCCAATCGAGCAGCCATGCGGGCTCGTGCTTCTTCGCCGAGATGAAGCGGATCGTGTCTTCGTTGAGGCCCGGCGGCGCGCTTTCGCTCTCGATATCGGTGACGAAGCCGTATTTGTAGCTTTCACCGGTCAGCGCGCGGACGGTCTCTAAGCTGTCTTCGGGAGACGTCATAATACGATATTTTCCTGCTTGGGCGCTTCGACACGCAGCGGCGCCGGACCAAAGGGGTTGGCCATATCACCGAGCGTCACCGCGCTCAATGCCGTATTAACCGCATCGTTGATGCGCTTCCAATGCGGCCGCGTGGCGCAGAAATGCGAACGCTTGCAATCGTCGTGGATCGTGCATTGCGTCACGCCCATGGTGCCGTCGATCGCGGCGACGACATCCGCGACCGAGATCGCCTGCGCATCGCGGGCGAGGCGATAGCCGCCGGCCGCGCCACGCGCGCCGGCGACGATGCCGCCATGCGCGAGGGCCTTCAGCACCTTGGCGACAGTGGCGCGGGGGAGGCTCGTCTCTTGGGCCAGGACAGCCGCCGTCATCTGCCGCTCGGGGTGAGCTGCGAGATAAGTCGCAATGATGACGCCGTAATCCGCGAGTTTGCTAAGAATGACCATCGGCTGTGCGCGTAACCACCGTAATTAGGACCGCTGCGGTACGTAATAAGGTCGGCACTAAACCCTAAGCTTCAACCCCCTGCAACCATTATTTTCACGATTTCTCACGAAATCGCGATACCGGTTTTGGCTGATTTGTCAGCCCTTTGGCGATATCCCCTTGGCCGCGCCGCGGCCGCGGCGCCCGATTTTGCGGACAGGGCGAAAAATCATGGCGGTTGGACAAGCACCGATCCCTCCCGCATCCTCGGCCGCGGCGCCGCAACGGCGATCCGGGAGGTA
>CAYMNX010000767.1:0-5294 GCA_964391905.1 uncultured Rhizobiaceae bacterium | reverse complement strand
CCCGCCTCGTTCCCGGGCGCGACCTTCATCGCCTTGACCGCGTCGGCGAGCTTGCCGGCGAAGCGGTCATAGACGGGATCCTGCACCAGGATGCGGTTGGCGCAGACGCAGGTCTGGCCGGCGTTGCGGTATTTGGAGGCGATCGCGCCCTTGACCGCGGCGTCGAGATCGGCATCGTCGAACACGATGAAGGGCGCGTTGCCGCCCAATTCGAGCGAGACCTTCTTGATCGTGCCGGCGCATTGCGCCATGAGAATTTTCCCGACCGCGGTCGAGCCGGTGAAAGAGAGCTTTCGCACGATCGGGTTCGCGGTCATCTCGCCGCCGATCTCCGTCTCGGCGCCGGTGACGACCGAGAACACGCCCTTCGGCACGCCGGCGCGCTCGGCGAGCTCGCACATCGCCAAGGCCGAGAACGGCGTTTGCGGCGCGGGCTTCACCACCATGGTGCAGCCGGCGGCAAGCGCCGGCCCCGCTTTGCGCGTGATCATCGCGGCGGGGAAATTCCACGGCGTGATCGCGGCGCAGACGCCGATCGGCTGCTTCAACACGACGATGCGGCGATCGCGGGTAAAGCCGGGAATGACATCGCCATAGACGCGCTTCGCCTCCTCGCCGAACCATTCGATGAAGGAGGCGGCATAGACGATCTCGCCGCGCGATTCCGCCAAGGGCTTGCCCTGCTCCGCCGTCATCAGCTGCGCCAGATCCTCCTGATTGGCCATCATGAGATCGGCCCAGCGGCGCAGGATGAGCGCGCGTTCCTTCCCGGTGCGGGCGCGCCACTCGGGCAGCGCGCGCTCGGCCGCGGCGATGGCGCGGCGCGTCTCGGCCGTGCCCATCTCGGGCACGGTGCCGAGGAGCGAACGATCGGCGGGGTTGGCGACCGCGACCGTCGCGCGCTTATCGGCATCGCACCATTGCCCGTCGATATAGGCCTGCTGGCGGAAGAGCTTCGGGTCTTTGAGCTGCATGGGGCCTCTCTTTCCGTGCGAGAATCGACCGCAACGATAGGATCGCGCGGCTCAGGTGTCGATCACGCCGATGCGCGTCTGCAGGAGGTTGAGCTTGTGCAGCACCGCCAGCACGACCGCATAGATGATATAGATGTAGAAGAAGTAGTTGACGATCGGGATGAGCGAGAGGATCACCCAGAGCGGTACGCTCTTGCCGAGGGCGCGGGCAATGAAGCCATTGCCGACCGCGAGCGCGATCCAGAACGCGATCAACACCACCAGCAGCGGCAGCGGCGGGTAGATATCCATATAACTATTGTCCATGGGGCACGTCCTCCAGAAGATTCTTGCTACCCTACTGAACCTTAGGCGTTCTGGCGAGGTTCCGCTGCATCGGCCGTCTCCCTTTTGGGACAATGACCTCTGAGACGAGAGGCGATGGCGTGCGCCGCGGCCCTATGAGATACTCCCTGTTGTCGCGATAAGCGGTGCAACAAGCACCGCAGGCAATAGGGAGGACGCATGAGCATCGACCAGCAACCGCTCGGGCTCACGCCAGCGCTCGGCTTCGCGCCGGATCGGGCCGAGCAGAAGGCGACGGCGCGGCATTGGTACATGGCCGCGGTGTTGACGCTTCTCTACATCTACGCGCAGATCGACGGCAGCGCGATCATCATTCTGGTGACGCCGATCAAGCAGGATCTCGGTGTCACCGATACGCAGATGAGCCTCCTGCTCGGTTTTTCCTTCGCCGCCTTCTATTCGATCCTCGGCCTTCCCGCCGGCTATCTCGTCGACCGCATGGCGCGGCGCAAAGTCATGGGCATCGGCATCCTCTTGTGGTCGGCGATGACGATGAGCTGCGGCCTCGCCCAGACCTACTGGCAGCTCTTCGTCGCCCGCTGCGGCGTCGGCATCGGCGAGGCCGCGATCACCCCGGCCTCCTACTCCCTCATTCGCGACGGCTTTCCGCCCGACAAGCGCGGCAAGGCCTTCGGCCTGTTCTCCGCCGGCAGCTTTATCGGCGCCGCCCTCGCGGTGATGATCACGGGCGCGCTGCTCGGCGCCGTTTCCTCCGGCGCGCTCCGCGGCGTGCCGTGGATCGGCACGCTGCGACCGTGGCAAGCCGTGCTCGTGCTGATCGGCATGCTCGGCTTTCCCTTATCGCTCCTGCTGCTGACCTTCCGCGAGCCGGCGCGGCGGCTCGAGGGCGCCGCCGCGCTGAGCGGCGTGACCTTTGGCGAGGCGCTCGCGCATGTCAAAGCCGGATGGCGGGTCTATCTGCCGCTCGTGGTCTGGGTCACCTGCTTCTACGGCGTGGCGATCAGCTACGGCTCATGGATGCCGACCATCATTGGCCGCACCTGGCATTTGCCGCCGGCGCAAATCGGGCTCTTCTTCGGCGGCTGCCTCTTGATTTGCGCGCCGATCGGCGCCTGGTTCGGCGGCCATGCGATCGATGTCCTGCAGCGCCGCGGCCGCGACGATGCGGCGCCGACGGTCGGGCTCTGGGTCACGCTCGTCTTCATCCCCTTCGGCATCGCCGCGCCGATCGTGCCGCAAGTCGGCGAGATGTTCTTCGCGCTCGCCGCTCAGCTTTTCCTCGCCGGCGCGTATCAGCCGGTCGGCGCGAGCCTCCTGGCGCAGATCACGCCGCAGCGCCTTATGGGCAAGGTGACGGCGATCTATCTCCTCGTCTTCACCCTGCTCGGCCGCGGCTTCGGCCCGACGCTCGTCGCGCTGATCTCGGACAATTTCTACGACGGGCCGCAGGCGCTCGGCTTCGCGCTCGGCACGGCCGCCGCCGTGCTGATGGCGCTCGCGCTCGTGATGAGCCTCCTGCTGTTGCGTCGCGCGCGGCGGCCAGCCCTCAGCCGCGGCTGATCCGCAAGGCCTCCGCGCGCACGCGAACCGCCGTATCGTTCGCTTCGCGCATGATGCGCGCGACGTCGATGCCGACGAGCTTGCCGCCGCGCTTCAGAATGCGCCCATCGATCACCCCCATATCGTCGTTCGTCGGGCTCGCCGATGGCACGATCATATGAACGGGATCGGTGAAGGGCGCCATGTTGAGGTCGGTGGTGCGGACGAGGATGATGTCGGCGCGCTTGCCCGGCGTCAGCGAGCCGATGCGATCGGCGATCCCCAAGGCGCGCGCCCCGCCCATCGTCGCCATCTCGAGCGCCTTGCGCGCCGGCATCGCGAACTCGCTCTTCGCCTCGCCGTTGGCGACGTTGTGAATCGCCTTCATGATCGCGAACATGTCGCAATTGCCGGCGAGCACGCTCGTATCGACGGAGAGGCTGAGCGGCACGCCGGCCTTGGCGAGCTCGCCGATCGGCGGAATGCCGAAGCCCGTGCGCATCTCGGTGAAGGGGCTGAAGCTCACATAGGTGCCCGTCCTGGCGAGAATCTCGCTGTCGTTGTCGACGGTGTTGGTGTCGTGCACCAAGATCACGTCGGACCCGAGAAGGCCCGCCGCGTCGAGCTGCTTGATCACCTGCCGCTCCTTCACCCGCGCGAGGCCGGTGCCGACATGGGTCGAGATGCGCAAGCCCATCTTGCGTGCCGCCTCCCATTCGGCGCGGCAGATATCCATGTTGTTGTTCTCGGGCCCGCGCGAGCAGACGCCGAGCGTCAAGAGCCCCTCGCTGTCCTTGATCCAGCGGTCGTGAACGCGCGGCAGATCGGCGACATTGACGGCCTGGTTCTGCATGCCGATGCCGAAATAGCCATAGCCGAACAGCGCGCGATGGCCGAGCGCGCGATGCGCCGCCAGCTCGGCATCGGCGAATTCGGGCGTCACCAAATTGTGCGACCAATTGTGCACGGTGGTCAGCCCGGAATTGATCGCCTCGGCGATGCCGAGCCGCACGCCGCGGGCATTGTCTTCGGGCTTGAAGATCGCGCCCACCACCTTGGCGAAGGTGAAATAACCCATCTTCGGGTCGTCGCCCGCGGTGTTGCGCGCCGCCGTGCCCCACATATGCCAATGCGTCTCGACGAGACCCGGCAGGGCGATCATCGTCTTGCCGTCGATGACCTTCGCGCCCGGCGCTTTGAGCCCCGGGCCGACCGCGACGATGGCGCCGTTCTTCACATGGATGTCGCCATTCGGCAGATCGCCCAATCGCTCATCCATCGTCAAGAGATAAGCGTTGCGGATGACGAATTCGCCGCGTGCCGGCAGATGCGCGTAAGCGCCGCCCGTCTGCGCCGCAGCGGGCAGCGGCCGCAATAGCGCCGCGGCACCGAGGGCGGTGGCGCCGCGCAGAAAATCGCGGCGGCCATGGGCAAAAAGACCCGCGCCGAACGCGGCTCGACTCAACTCACGCAATGTTTCCTCCCCTTCGATTCGCCGATAGACCCGCTCGCGACCCTTGCGGGCGATGGCCGCGCGCAACACTAACCGCGCCGCGCCGCCCGAGGCAACCGGCTATTGGCCCCACGGCATGATCGGCACGGTGCTGATCGCGTTCGCGGGCGAGCCGTTGATGATCTTCGAGCTGACGGCGAGATAGACGAGCGTGTTGTGCTTCTTGTCGACCATGCGATAGATCCGCGTCGCCTTGAAGAAGATGCTGGTCTTTTGCGTGAAGACCTCTTCGTTGTCGCGCAGCTTGCCGAGATCGATCTTGATCGGCCCGACTTGCCGGCACGCGACCGAGAAATTCGACGGGTCCTCGTTGAGGCCGAAGGGCTGCCCCCATCCGCCCTTGCGTGCCTGCGAGATGTGGCAGGCGACGCCCGGCACGCGCGGATCCTCGAAGGCGCTGACGCAGACCTTGTCGTTGGGCGAAAGCAGATTGAAGGTCGTGCTGATGCAACCGAGATCGTCGGCGCGCGCCGCGCCGAGCGACGCGAGCAGGAAGGCAAAGGCAAGGACAAGCAGTCTCATGGCAAAACCTCGGAAATGGCGATGGCGAGAGAAAAGCGGTTCACTCTCGCGCATCGGCGAGGGCGCGCAAGCAAAAAGACGGACAGCGGATTTGGCGATCAGTTTTGCCGGATCGAGGTCGGGAATGGCACATGCGCCCAGCCATAGCCGGGGTAATAGCCGCAATATTGAAATTCGCCATATTGCGGCGCCGTGGCGCGGCAAGCGGCTTCGGTCGGAAAGCCCGGCTTGCTGGCACAGGCGGCCAGCAACAACGCCACACCGGTGAGGAGCTTCAGCTTTGGCATTCCATGCTTGTCGCATGCACGAGAATGTTGTTTCTAGAAGAAACGGACCCGGCGCCTCGACACGTTGTCGTGACCGAGCCTTCGCGGCCTCTCTGTCAGGTGAATGAAAGCGCTTGCAAGATTACCGCTGGTTGTCGCCGGCGGCGGCGCTCA
>CAYMNX010000766.1:0-16317 GCA_964391905.1 uncultured Rhizobiaceae bacterium | reverse complement strand
ATCGCTCGTTTCAGCATGAATCTTCTGATCGCCGCGCCAGAGCTCGAGCGCCGGATACGATTTGGCGTTGAAAAGCGCGCGCGCCCGCGAGATCGCCGCGCGGTCATCGGCGCACATGAATTCTTCGGCCCGTTGGATCTTCTCGTCCGCGCTCAAGAAATAGCAGCGATAGCCAATCATATCGATTTCTCCTCCTGCTCAGGGAGATCGCGAACGGAAATCATGGCGGGGCTGATCATCGAATAACTGCACATGCACCGGAAAGGATCGGCAACGAGGGTTGCGCGATCGACTCAGGGCCTCTCGGAATCCGGTTGCTCCGAGCGTTCCAGCTCCTCTGCCTTCTTTTCAAATTCGCAGGCGATCCTGTTGCTGATCTCGCGCGACCGTATATGAGCCATATGCAGGGCCGCCTGCCTGATACGCGCTGCTATTCGTCGCAGAGAATGCGCATTCATCGCCATCCATGTCTGCTCAGAAACGCCCTCACGCAAGAAAACGGCTACGGGCCGACGCTACTATTGATGGGCGGCTGCCGAAATACGTGCGACCACGTATGGAGCCGGTATATAGAGACTCGCGGAATTCCTTTCGCCGATCGCCGGTGGCGGGATCAAGGGTTGCTCAATGACAGTCTCTCGCGTGCATGAGAAAATTCGGATGAAATCGCGTCGGAGGTGGCGGTGAACCGAACCGTTCTTGACGGTCTGCGCGCGAGGGTTGGCGGTTGGGCCGGCGAAGGGTACGAGGAGGTTGGGTCCGTCCTTGCGCTCATCATCGGTTATACGGCGCTCTATCTCGCTCTTGGTCGGCTCAGCTTTCTCGAATCGCTTCATGGCGTGGACATCACGCCTTGGAATCCGCCCGCCGGGCTTGCCTTGACATTGCTGCTCGTGAGGGGCGTCTCCTACGTTCCCCTGGTGGTCCTCGCCGCGTTCCTGTCGAGCCAGCTCTTACCTCTGGTATCGATACCGCCGATCGCCGGGCTGGCCGCCGCGCTTATCATTGCCGTCGGATATGCCGGCGCCGCGGGGGTTCTGCGTCATGCCGTCCGCTTCGACATCGGACTGCACCGCGCGCATGACGTAGTATTGCTGATCATCGCGGCCTGCATGGGCGCGGGCCTGGTTTCGCTGGGCTTCGTTGCGACTTACGCCGTCGCTGGCGTGATACCGTGGGCCGATTTTGGCCGAGCGAGCTTCCAATTCTGGGTCGGCGACGCGATCGGAGCTGTGGTGCTGGCGCCCCTGCTGCTCGTCATCTTGGACCACATGTGCAGCCGCCGTTCGGGTGCCCGCGCGAAAGCCCGCTTCAGCGTCCTCGAACTCGTCGCGCAATGGGGAAGCATTGCCGCGGCGCTCGCGCTCGTCTTCGGCCCTTATCAGGACCGCTATTCTTTCCAGCTCTTCTACCTCTTATTCCTGCCGCTCGTGTGGATTGCGACCCGGCACGGGCTCGGCGGCGCGAGCTGGGCCGTCTTTTCCATTCAAGGTGGTCTGATTGCCATTCTCGAATTCGAAGACAGGTCTTCGGAAGCGATCCGAATATTTCAGCTGCTGATGTTCGCTGTGGCGATCACGGGGCTCATGCTGGGCGCGGTCGTCAGCGAGCGCAGCCGCGTCGCGCGTGCCTTGGCCCAAAGCCAGGCGCGGCTCGCGGCGATATTCAATGCCGCGCGCGACGGCGTATTGACGATCGACATGGCGGGACGAATTGAGGCAGTGAACCCGGCGGTCGAAGGCTTGTTCCGTCGCCCGGCGCAGCGGCTTGTCGGCACCGACATTCGCAACCTGCTCGACGCGTCTCATCTGCTCGAACGCCTCGCGTCCAGCGCCCATGACGGGGCGCCAGAGCCCTTGCGATTGGAGCTCGATGCGCGTCGCGAAGACGGCTCCATATTCCCGATCGAGTTGACCGCCGGGCATTTCGGTTCCGGCGCGGACGAGCACCATGCGCTGGTGCTGCGCGACATCACCTTGCGGCGCGAGGCCGAGACCCAGGCCCGCCGCCATGAGTCGGAAGTCGCGCAGGTTTCGCGCGCGTCGCTGGCCGGGGAGATGGCATCGGCTCTCGCCCATGAGATCAATCAGCCGCTGATGGCGATAACGACCTATGCGCGCGGGTGTCTGCGTCTTCTGAAGCAGCCGCTCTTCGAGCCGGCCGTGCTGAAGGAAGGCGTCGAGCAGGTGATGCTGCAAGCGGAGCGAGCCGGCGACATTCTGAGCCGGCTGCGCGAATTCCTCCGCACCGGTGCCTGCCAGCGATCGGTCGTGAACGTGAAGGCGCTTCTCGACGGCTCCGTCGCCCTCGCCCAGATGGAAGCGGCGCAGAACGCGATCGACATTGAAGTGCGCGTCGCTCCAGGGCTGCCCGCCGTCTTGGCGGATCGCATTCAAATAGAACAGGTCCTGCTCAATCTTCTGCGCAACGCGATCGACGCGGTGCTGGGCGATGACGCAAATCCGCGCTCTATTGTCATCGCCGCCAATCGAGCATCGGCAACGACGGTCGAGATTACTGTCGCCGATTCAGGCGCCGGCCTCGCGGACGAGGTCGCAAGCCGGCTTTTCGAGCCGTTTGTGACGACCAAGCCGCATGGAATGGGATTGGGACTGTCGATCAGCCGCTCCATCGTCGAGGCCCATGAGGGACATCTTCAGCTACTGCGGACGAGCGGTGCGGGCTCGATTTTCGCATTCGACCTGCCCATTGCCGACGGAGCCCGAGCCCGTGCCGGATAGAAGCGTCTTCATCGTCGACGATGATGAGGCCGTCCGCAAGGGTCTCACATTCCTGCTGCGCACCGCGGAATACGAGGTCGAGGTCTTTCCATCTGCTGCTGCGTTCTTGGAGACCTATGATCCAAAACGCGGCGGTTGCCTTCTCCTCGATGTGCGAATGCCGCGAATGACGGGGTTGGAGTTGCAGCAAGAGCTCAATGCCCGCTCTTGGACCCTCCCGACAATATTCATCACCGGCCACGCGACCGTTCCGATCGCGATCGCGGCAATGAAAGCCGGCGCCTTCGACTTCATCGAGAAGCCGCTGCGCGACGATACGCTCATCGAGAGCGTGGAACGGGCGCTCAACTGGGATCAGACCCGGCGCGAGGAGCGGTTGCAGCTCGCGGCGCTGAAGGCGCGCGCAACGCTCCTCACCACGCGCGAAAGGGAGATCCTGGAGCTCGCGGCAATGGGCGAGCCCAACAAGATCATCGCGCGCAGGCTCGGGATCAGCTTTCGCACGGTCGAGCTTCATCGCTCCCATATCTTGGAGAAGATGGAGGCACGCACGCTCGCCGAGCTGATCCGGATGTCCATTCTATTGGATCAGGAGCGTTCTTAGCGAGGACGCCGCCCGCGAGATCGAGGCGCATCTTCGATGATCGCGGCACGGCATGACAAGAATCAATGCCCGCCGCAATATTCCTTGATGCCGCGCGCAACGGCCGATGCGATTCCTTGCTGGTAGCGCGGCGAGCGCAGTTGACGCTCCTCGGTGCGATTGGACAAGCATCCTATTTCGACAAGCACGGCAGGCACTTCCAGCGTCTTCAGGACGACAAAGCCGGCTGAGCGCAGGCACGGGTCCAACACGGCGCCGTGCCGCCGCAGGTCTTTAGCGATGAAATGTGCGAGGCTTATGGATCGATTCGCGGTTTCACGTCGTGCCAGGTCGACCAGGATATTGCTAACTTCGGCGGTTTGCCGCGACAGGTCGATATCGGTGAGCAGATCGTCCTTGTTCTCTCGCGCGGCGACTTCCGCGGCGTATTTGTCCGAGGCTTTCTCCGACAGCGTGAAAACGGACGCGCCGCGCATCCGTGGATCGGGTATCGAATCGGCATGGATCGAGACGAAGAGATCGGCATGCAGGGCATGGGCACGTGCCACGCGTTCCTGCAACGGTATGAACACATCGTCCTTTCGCGTGAGATAAACGCGGAGACGCGGTGAGCGCTTGAGAATCCCGTGGAGTCGCTGCGCGACCGAGAGAGCGATGTTCTTCTCGTAGGCGCCGCCGATCGAGATCGCGCCCGGATCGGCGCCGCCATGCCCCGGATCGATCACGATGATCTTGCGGCGCGATCGGGTGCGCCGCGTCAAACCGAAGGTGCTCGCCGGCTGCGTGACCGCGGCGATGGCAAAAGCAGTAAAAAGAAGAAACTCTCGCCGCCGATAGAAATGAACTCTCACGCTCTGCCGCTATCGTCCCACCACCCGAATACGTCACCCCGAGCGCCGATCTCCCCGTGCTTTGCTCGACCGAGAAGACGGCGTCGTTCGCATTTCAATGCCGAACCGCCGCTGTGTCCATATGTGTCCGCACGTACCCGACGCCGCGCGGCAATAGAGAGCAACGGAGGTCTGCTTCGCGCCCACCCTTACGTTTTCCTTGGCCCGCGATGCCATCACCCATGGCCGATCGCGTTTGGGCCCGCGGATTGCGCCGTGAAGGGCCGTCGCAATCCTAGCCGCGGACCATAATTCCGGTTCACGCCGCTGGCGATTGAAATCAACCCGTTGATCGGGCAGGTCTGCGCCTCGGCATGCGGCCGCGATACGAACAGATCGGCGTGCAGGAAGCCGTCTGATTCCTTTCCGGCCGGATCGATTCCGCGCGCTTCGAGCGCGTCGAGCGTCGCCTCCATCTCGTCGGAATCGCAAAACCGTCGCTGGATGAAGGTGGCGCCTTCAAACCTCTCGGTTATCAAATCTCGGCGCGCCAGCGTTTGAGCGATTCCTTCATAGTCGAACATGCGCAATACGAAAGAGGCAATCCATGGCGCTTCGCGATCTCCGACGCATGCGATCAATTTCTCAAAAGTTTTTCGCGTGACGTAGCCAACGCATCCCGTTGACATCACAAGGTCGACCTTCTTCAGTTTCTCCGACGCATCCCTGGGCAGCTCGCCCGATTCCAGATCGGCAACGATGCCGATATCAATGGCGCCGGCGCGTTCGGCATATTCGACCGCGGACCGAGAGGAATCGAGACCGATGACACGGATATCTTCGCGTGCCGGCCAGGAAGCGTAGAAGTGACGATCGAATTGCAGCAATTCTTCGGCGGTCAGTTTCTGCACCGCGCGCGAGGCATATCGTGCACGCAGCAAGTCGAAAGAAAAGCCGTGCTTCAGCAACGCGCCGTTGATGCCATAGGAGCAGCCGAGGTCGAGGACGGTCACCGGCCGTGCGTGGACGCGGCGGCAGGCAGCGACGAGCTGCGCGATGATCGGCTGAGCTAAATGCGGAATGACGTAGTCGAGGCTGCCAAGCGTATGGAAATAGGCACGCGGATCAGGCCGCCGATAGATCGCGTGGAAGTCGGCTTTGTTGCGGTTGATTTCGGAAAAATTGTCGATCGACGTAAACGACACCGTCCCTCGCAAAGGATTGTGATGACAAAATCTCCCCGATCCGGCTTTGAGAAGCCGGCGGTCGAAGAGGTTCCAAAATGCATCGCTTTTGCGCGCTCGGGTCCATACGTGTGTGCACGTAGCCGCGAACGGCGAGCGATCCGCAGCGGCGCATTGACGCATGCGGTTTTAACTTTTTATTCAGCTAATTTCCGGCATCAGCCGTGGCCGGACTTGTCACACGCTTTTCCGCGACGAGCCGATCGTTCTGCCAGAGTTCGAAGGCGGGGGCAGAGACGGCCGCCGCATAACACGTCGTTACGAACAGAGCGCCCTCGTCGGTATTGGTCTCGAAAGAGGCCAAGCACGCGACGCCGCCATTTGTGTTGAGAAGCAGACAGTGATATCGGTTCATGGCCGGGCCCGTCCCATCTACCTACTTGCAGTTGATTACATGTGGAGGGGGTCGTGACCGTGCGTTGTTGCATTCTTGCGTTGGAAGGCCCGGTTTTGCGAAGAAGCGGCCCCGACTTCTTGAAGAGGCCGTCATAAAACCGACATAGATGAGAACTGGACGATCCGCAGGACCAGGGAAGACGGATGGACAATTCTCGGGAAATACGGAAGAAAGCGACTAGGATTCGCCGCGTCGCGAGCGTTCGAACCTACGGGGACAGAACGATCGATCGTGAGCTGATGCAGCTTGCGGATAAGCTGGAATATGAAGCCGGCGAGATGGAACGCAAGAGCGCAACAAGAGAGAAACAAGGCCCTCCCGACGCCTGAATCGGAAATCAATATCTCGCATTCGGACCCACGCATCTTGGGATGCAACCGAGAGTGGGTCGCTCCCGTGACGCGGCTGTGTCTCATCAACTAGGCAGAGCACAGGCTTGTCACTAGCTTCTCCTCGGCGAAGCCGGGTTTGATGCCGTCGCGAAGAAATCGTCGCTAAGAAAATCACGCGAGGAAAAATTGAAAAAGCCGACGGCCTTGTTGGTGACGACCGTACATTGGCCGGCCACGACACGATTGGCGCTCGCCCTCGCAAATGCAGGATTCATGGTTGCCGCTGTCGCCCCGTCAAGGCATACGCTGGCGCAGCTTTCGGTCCTGTCCAGACATTACGTCTGCCGCCAGTACGGGCTGACTCAACGAAATCTTGTCCGAGACGTCGCGCGTGCCATCGTCGAGGTTGCGCCGACGATCATCATACCCTGTAACGATGCGGCCATCGCATGCATGCATGCGCTCCACGCTTCGGCGCGATCCAGCTCTCGCGCGAGCCGCCGCATCGCGGCAGTCATCCGAAAATCCTTGGGCGAGCCTTCGAGTTATCAAGTGACGGCGAGTAAGGCCAATTTCATGCGCTTCGCCGCCGCGGCCGGTATCGCAGTGCCGGTCACCGAGGTCGTCGATGATCCGTCGCAACTGCGGCGGCAACCGATCGGACCGCTTCCGCAAGTGATCAAGCGCGACAGTACGTCCGGCGGGGGCGGAGTGTGGATCTTACGCACAGACGAAGCGTGGAGCGACGTCGTCAGCCGCTTGACGGCGCCGCCGTCATGGTTCCGCCTTGGCAAGCGCATTGTGCGCACCGGCACCTTGTCGCCGCTCCGCGAGCGCGCCAGCGCGGCGCCGATCCTGTTGCAGGAATATATTGCCGGCGAGCAGATGAACTGCGCGGTCGCCGCGTGGAATGGCGAAATGCTCGGCTGTTACAGCGCGCGCGTCGTTCACACGCTCGGCGAGACGGGTCCCTCCACCGTGATCCGGATCGGCCGTCATCGCGAAATCGAGGCCATCGCTGCGCATATCATCAAGCAGCTCGGCTTTTCGGGCTTTTGCGGCTTCGATTTCATTCTGCGCAAGGACAATGCCCAGCCGGTGTTGATCGAGATGAATCCGCGTCCGACGCAGACCTGCCATTTAGCGCTGGAGCCGGGCCATGGTCTCGCGGAGGCGATGTTCGACGCCGTCATCGGACGAAAGCGCCTAATCGATGCGCCGCCCTCGCGCGAGCGGCTCGTCGCTCTCTTCCCCCAGGAGTTCTGGCGCGATCCGCAAAGCCCTTATCTTCAGGAGCCCTATTACGACGTACCGCTGGACCTGCCGCATCTCATCGCCGCATATCGGCTGCCGCCGCCGACGGATTGGGTGGAGCGATTGAAACGGCTGAGGGCGCCGATCTTTTGGCCCCGCGACGCCGCGACGGACCTCATGATGCCGCTGCCGCAGGCGCGACGGGAGTAGCGCGTGGAAAGGGTAACCGATGTCGCGATCATCGGCGCGGGTCCCTACGGCCTGTCGCTCGCCGCGCATCTTGCCGCGCTGGGCATCGAGCATCGAATCTTCGGCCGACCGATGGGAGGCTGGATCGACGGCACGCCGGCCGGCATGCTGCTCAAATCGGATGGCTTCGCCTCCAATCTGAGCGATCCCGCGAATGAATTGACGCTCAAGCAATTTTGCTCGGAACGCGGCCTTCACTATGCGGATCTCGGCGTGCCGGTCGAGCGCGAGGTCTTCATCGCTTATAGCCTCGATTTCCAGAAGCGGCGCGTTCCCCATCTCGAGCAGAAGCTCGTCGCGTCGATCGACCGCGCCCACGGAGCTTTTCATCTGCGCTGCGACGATGGCGAGAACGTCGCGGCCCGCCGGGTGATCATCGCCGTTGGCCTTGCGCCCTTCGCTTATATGCCGCCGCAATTCGATATCCTCGCCGCGGAGCGGCGCTCGCATAGCGTCGAGGTGTCCGACCCTCGGCGTTTCGCCGCTCACGATGTCGTCGTCATTGGCGGCGGTGCCTCGGCCATCGATCTGGCGGCGCTGCTCCATGAGTCGGGTGCCGCCGTGACACTCGCATCGCGACGCCAGCAACTCGACATCCATACGAAGATGCGCCTGCCGCGTCCCTGGGGGGATCGACTCCGCGCGCCGCTGTCGGGGATCGGTCCCTCGTGGCGCTCGCGCATCCTCTGCGAGTTCCCGCACATCTTCCGCCTCCTTCCGGAAGAAAAGCGGCTGCACATCGTCAGGAATCATCTCGGCCCGGCGGCGGGCTGGTTCATGAAAGAGCGCGTCGAGAACAAGTTTCGCATGCTGCTCGGCTATCAGCGCATGGCCGTCGAAGCGACGGGCGGGCAGATACGGCTGACTTTCGAAAAGCCGGGCGCGACGCGGCGTCTGACGCCAGAGCACGTGATCGCAGCGACGGGCTACCGCATCGATATCGCGCGGCTGAATTTCCTCCCGGATAAAATGCGCCGCGCCATCGCGACGACCGGCGATGCGCCCTTGCTATCGAGTCGGTTCGAATCATCGATCCCGGGTCTCTACTTCATCGGCCCGGCCGCGGCGAACGCCTTTGGTCCGGTCATGCGCTTCACCTTCGGTGCCGGCTTCACAGCCGACCGCCTATCCCGGCATTTGCGGCGAAGCGGCCGCCGCGGCCCCTCGCGTTATTTCTCGCCCAAGGTTACCAACGCAACGGCGCAGCGACCGGCGCGCTGAGGCAAGAGTGTCGAGCTTCGCGCCTATGTCGCTGGATCGTCGATCGTGCTGACATGCGCCGCGACGATACGCCAGCCCTGCGGGAATCTAACCCAGGTTTGCAAAGTGCGGCCGACCTTTCCCGGCTGCCGCGTGCGCGACAAGGTTGCGACGGTCGCGAAGTTCCTGCCATACGTCGTGATGACGGTGCGCTCGCGCTTGGTGCCGGCACCGGGGCCGGCCGAGCCCGCGCGATAGGCCGCGATTTCCGCGAATCCATAGAGATTTTCGGCATTGCCAAAGCGCGTCGTCGTGGGACTGTCGAAGAAATAGCCGTTGAGCGCGGCGACATCGTTCGCGCCGAGCGCGCGATCGTAGCCAGCGAATTCCGTCGCCACCTCGCGCACGATATCGGGATCGTTGATCGTCAGGGGCGATGAATCGGTTCCCGTCATCAGATCGCTCCCGTCAGATTTTCGATAATTCGAGCGTCGACGGCGCGAACAGCGCCTCCCATGACATCGGCTTGGCGATGAGGCCCTGCTCATAGGAGTAGCGCATGAACGTCTCGAGGACGTGACGGTTGCTTTCCGTGCTGCCGTAGCTCCAATAATCATCGCCGAGGATTTCGCGCGCTCGCTGCTGCGCCGCGACCGGCCAGGGCAGCGTGACCGCGAGATGGCCGATGATGCTGAGCTCCTCGACGGCGATCTCCTTCGCCTTGGCAAATGCCTTGTAGACGCTCACCGGAAGCCAAGGGTGCTGCTCGACGAGCGTCCGGCGGATGCCGATCATATGCATGATCGGGAAGATCTTCGTCTTGCGGAAATAAGCTTCCTCGGCCTCGACGTAGTTCGGGAAAAGGCGATCGATGTGGGGTGTCTTATTGAGGAACACCGACGGCGCACGCGCCGTCATAATGCCGTCGATCTCACCCTTGGCCAGCATGTCGGAAAGCGTGCGATCGCCAGGAACGGGCTGCAGATCGATGTCGGGTGGCAGGTTGATCGGCGCGCGCTCGCCGCGGCCCGGCTCCTCGATGCCGCCGCTGCGCCAATGGATGTCCGTTGCCTTGACGCCGTGCTCGTCCTGGAGGAAACCGCGAATGAAGACATTCGCCGTCTGCTGATATTCGGGGATGCCGATGACCTTGCCCTTCAAATCTTCGGGCCGCTTGATGCCGCGGTCGGTGCGGATATAGATGCCGCTGTGGCGGAAGACGCGGGAAGGGAAGGCGGGGATGCCGACATACTGCGCCTTTCCCGCGCCGGTCATGACGGTATGGCTGCTGAGCGACATCTCCGTGATGTCGAACTCGGCAAACTTGAAGGCGCGGTGGAAGCACTCCTCGGGCAGGAGCGGCACGGCGTTGAGCGCGCAGCCCTCGATCTCGACCTGACCGTCGAAGAGCGGAAATGTGCGGTCATAGAGGCCGACCGAGAGGCTGATGGGCAACTTGGGCATCGCTTACTTCCCCTAGAGTTTCGTCATTTCTTGCGTCGGCTCGCAACCTTGCGCTCGCGGAGCGTAAAGGGCGTCGGCTTGGCGCTCGCTGAAGAGCGCTGAATGAATTCGTCGAGATTGGCGATGATCTGGCGGATGACGCGCGTGAATGTCGCTAGCTCGTCTTCCTCGATACCCTTGGTGAAGGTTCGTGCGCCGGTTTCGAGCGAGCGAATGAGATCGCGCGACGCCAGCCGCGCCTTGTCGGTCAGATAGAACCGATACTTGCGCTTGTCGTCCTTTCCCTGCTTGCGATAAATGAAGCCATCGCGCTCCATGCGGTCGAGATGCTCGGCGACGGTCGACTGCTCCATGTTCGACCGCTCGACCAGATCTTTCTGGATGAGCCCGTCTTCCTCGAGCAGCCACAGGAACAAAGGAATTTGCCCCGGCCATGCGCCGATCGTGCCCATGCGAATGCGGGCTGCCTTGTTGGTGAGGCGCGCCGCGAGATTGATGAGGGTCGTGACCTGCGCCTCGTGGACGAGGCTCGGCACGTTGGGCCCGCCCTTGCGTTTGGCGCGATTGCGTTGCGATTCCGATTGCGAAGTCTCCGATGCGTCGGGTGTCATGCTCCAGCCTTGCTGCGAAATGCCCAATGCGCCACCCGGCGCTCGAGGAGGGCACAGGCGAAGTAGAGGACAACCGCCATGCTGGCGATCGCCGCAATACCCGCAAAGACGAGAGGCACCTGAAAGCGCGCGGAAGCCGCGAGCATCAAATAGCCGATACCGTGGTTGGAGCCAACCGTCTCGGCAATCACCGAGCCGGTAAAAGCAAGCGTCAATGCGACTTTGAGCGAGGCAAAAAAATACGGCATGGAGCGAGGCAGGCCGACCTTCGTCAGGATCTCGTGCTGCTTCGCCCCGAGCGACTGCATCAAATCCTGCATTTCGGGGTCGATGGTCGCAAGCCCGGTCGCGACATTGACGATGATCGGGAAAACCGAAATCGTGAAAGCGGTCAGGATCGCGGGCACCGCGCCAATGCCGAACCAGATCGCGAAGACCGGCACAAGCGCCACTTTCGGGACCGAATTGAACGCGACCAGGATCGGATAGATCCCTTTATAGGTGAGGCTCGAGGCACCGATGACGAGGCCGACGAACATGCCGGCCACGACGGCGATGCCGAAGCCAAGGGCGGTGGTGCCGAGGGTCCAGGCCGCATTCTCGTAGATGGCGTTGCGATACTCGAAGAGCGCCGCGCCGATGGCCGAGGGGGCCGGCAAAAGAAACACGGGCACATGAAACGCGCGGCAGAGCGCCTCCCATAAAAGGAGGAGCGCGACCGCGACCACCCAGGGGGCCGAATGATCCTGCAAGCGTCGCTGGCGTCGCGTCACGATCCGCGGACCTCGCTGATTTTGTCGCGAAGCTCGTGAACGAGCTCGACGAAAGCGGGAGAAAAGGTCGATGGCAGCGTGCGCGGGCGCGGCAGGTCGATCTCCCGGCTCAAGACCACCCGGCCGGGCCGATTGCTCATGACATGGACCGTGTCGGCGAGAAAGACGGCTTCCCGCAGATCATGCGTGACGAGAACGGCGCTGAAGCGGCGAGCGAGCCATAGCTCCTGCATCACCATCCAGAGCTCCTCGCGGGTGAAGGCATCGAGCGCGGCAAAGGGCTCGTCGAGCATCAGGAGGTGGGGCTCATGGATGAGCGCGCGGCAGAGATTGGCCCGCTGCTGCATGCCGCCAGAGAGCTGCCACGGAAACCGGCTGCCGAACTCGCCGAGGCCGACCGACCGCAAGAGCTGGTCGACACGCGATTCGTATTCCCGGCGCGCGCCCCGCAAACGCGATTTGTGCGGCTCGACGATCTCGAGCGGAAGCATCACGTTGCGCGCCGTCGTGCGCCACGGCATCAGCGTCGCGTTCTGGAACGCCATGCCGACATCCTTGATCGGGCGCCGGACCGGCTGCCCGTCGACAAAGACCGTTCCGGCCGTGGCCGGCAGGAGACCGGTGACGAGCTTCATCAGAGTCGACTTGCCGCAGCCCGAAGGTCCGACCACGGCGATGAACTCGCCGCGCCGCATGGTCAGCGCCAAATGATCGACGGCAAGCGTCTCATCCTTGCCGCCGCCATAGGCGAGGCTGACATCGCGGAGCTCGACATAAGGCTCGTCCAGGGGCCGTTGCGGGCCCGAAGCCAAGCTTTTCGCTTCCCGGCGAAGCGCGGCGAGCTTCATGACATCAGGGACCCGATGGCGGACGGTCAGGGGCTTGCAATCAATCGATCCTTCTGCGACGGCAGATAGGCGGCTGTCCAAATTTTCTCCGCCGGAGGCCTCGGGATGCCGTAAGCCGTCGAGACTTGATCGAGAATCTTGTCGAGACGCGCCGGATCGACGGCACTCAAGCCGTTCTTCTTCACATTCGGTGTCAGGATCGAGAACTGGTTCGAGAAGTTGAGCTCCGCCAAGGCCTGCTTCTCGTCGAGCATCGAATTATGCGGCTTCAGCGAATCGACGGCCGTTTGAAGATTGGCGATCGCGCCTTTCATTCCATCGACCGCGCAGACGAGAAAAGCCTTCATCGCCGCGGCATGGGCGCTCGCCCAGGTCGATTTCACGATGACGGTGTTGCCGAACAGATCGACGCCGTAATCGGCGTAAGGCATGACGAGCACATCCTCGTCCTTGACGCCGATCGCGCGCAGCCCACTCGTGATCGTGTACATATGCCCTGCGGCCGCATCGAATGCGCCGCGCAGAAGGCTCGTCTGCCGCAGATTGGGCGCGATATTGATCCAGTTGATGCTCGCCGGATCGATGCCGTTGGCTGCGGCGAAGGCGGGAAAGAGCTCGCGGCTCGCTTCGCCGACATTGTCGCCGATGCGCTTGCCGGCGAGATCCTTCGGCGTCTTGATCCCGCTGCTTTTCAGCGCGACGACCGAGGTCGGCGCGCGGTCGATCATGACGTAGGTGGCGATGAGCGCCTGCTCGGGCTGCTTGGCGTTGAAGGTCAGGAACGAGGTGAAATCGGCGATGCCGATTTCGTAAGCACCTGTCGCAACTTTGGTCAGCGCGTCGCCCGATCCGGCGCCGCCATCGATCGTCAGGTCGAGGCCATTTCGCTTGTAGCAACCATCTTTCTCCGCCAGGGTCCAGTTACCGAGCGCGCCCTGAAAGGAAAACGGCAGCACCAATTTGAGGCTCGTCGTTTGCGCCCGCGCCGGCGCGGTCCAACCGTTTGGCAGCAGAAGGCAGAGCGCAACGCCGAGACCTGTCGCGGCGAGAAGGCGTGTGAGGGCGTGGTTGCGATGGAACGGACCTGACGCGAATGGTGACATGGATGCGCTCCCCTGAAGCGTCGATCTTTGAGTTTATCGTTGCAGGCTTCGTGCCAAGCTTAACATAGAGTCGTTCGGGTTGACAATTATATCGGTACCGGTATTCTTTTGACGTGACCGTGATCGAAGGCCGATCGCGCCCGCGAAAAGCTTGAGGCATGCCCTATGAAATTGGCGACGGATAATCGCGACTTCGGATTCGATCCGCGGGAATTCGATGCCGATCCAGTCGAGAAAGCCTATCGCGATGCGCTGGGCGACGGGCTCGAGAAGGTGCTCGATGGCGGTGCCGAGAGCTTCGAGGATATCGTCAACGGGCTCAATGCGATCAGCGTCACGACGCGGGCGGGATTGCCGTGGACAGAGGCAACCTTGGCAGAGGAATTGAATCGCCTGGCGCAGTGAGGCGCGAGGCGGCTTGATCGAGGAGGACCTTGTGGAAAAGGCGATAGAGCGTCCGAAATCGGTCGAAGACCTGCTCGAAATCGGGCTGCTCAACCAATGGTACCTGGTCGCGCGGGACACCGAGATCGGCAACAAGCCGGTGGCCTTGAAGCGCCTCAATCGCGATATCGTCCTATGGCGCGACAAGAGCGGCAAGGTGCAAGCGCTCGATGATTTTTGTCCGCATCGCGGCGCGCGGCTGTCGATCGGCAACATCTGCGGTGGCGAGATTGCCTGCGCCTATCATGGCGTGCAGCTCAATGGCGAGGGCGTCGTCACGGCGACGCCGCCGACGCCCGACAGCCCCTTTGTCGGCAAGAAGCTCGCGCGCGCCTATCCGTGCCGCGAGGCGCATGGCGCGATTTGGGTCTATTTCGGCGACGGCCTCGAGCAAGGACCGCCGCCCGAGCTGCGCTTCCCGGACGAATTCACTTCGGGAGAATGGTCGGGTTTCGTCGATATTCGCGTCTTCGACGCGAATTGGCAGCTGGTGCGCGACAATCAATTCGACCCTATCCACGGCAGCTATCTCCATGCCGGAACCCATATTCTCAACTCCGGCCGCAAGGATGCGGAAATGGGGTTCGAGCGCCAGGAGCGGGGCTTCGTGGTCTGGCGCAAGAATCAGCAAGGCATCAATCTCGACCGCACTTGGCTCATCCATTTCGAGGGCAGCGGCTATTGGGCGATCACCGATCTTCCCTATCCGCGCAAGGAGGGTGGAGGGCTCGGAAGACTGTTCCGCTACCCGACGCCGATCGACCGCAAGACGACGCTCGTCTGGAACTACCGGATGCAGAAGATGTCGGGTTGGAAGCGTGATGTCTGGCGCTTCCTCTACAAAAACCGCGGCTCCGATCGTGGCGCCACCGTGCTCGAGCAGGACCGCGTTGCGCTCGCCGGAATTCCGGCCGATGCGATCCATTACGAAAATCTGCTTCAATGCGATATCGGCGTCGCGCAGATCCGGCGGCTCTATCGCCAAGAGGCGGAGCGTCAGTTCCAGGCATTGAGCGGAAACGTCGCCGCCGCGGAGTAGCCCGGGCGGCGAGAATCCGTCATCGCGCGTCGCCGCGGCCGACCCGCTACCCGTCTTTCACGTCGCTTATGCCGCTACCGGCGCCGCCGATCCTTTGATCTGGATGCGGTAGCCCGAGCGCGTATGGGGATAGTAGTCCCAGATCGCCTTGTGGTGGGTGCAGCGGTTGTCCCAGAAAGAAATCGAATGGGGCCGCCAGCGGAAGCGAACCTGCCACTCGGGATTGGCGCAATGCTGATAGAGATAGGCGAGGAGCGCGTCGCTTTCGTCGCGCGGCAGCTCGTTGATATGTGACGTCTGGCCGCGATTGACGTAAAGCAGCTTTCGCCCCGTCACCGGATGCCTGCAGACGACGGGATGAACAGTGACCGGCGCATTCGGGCCGAAAACCTTGCGCCCGTCATGGGTGGCGGTCAGCCCGTCGAGATGCGCCTTCATCCGGTCGGACAGGTTGTCATAAGCTGCATACATGCTGGCGAACATCGTATCGCCGCCGCCGTCGGGCGGCACGGTATGAAGGTAGAGAATGCTGCCGAGCGGCGGAATCGGCGCGCAGGATTGATCGGTATGCCAGATCTCGCCGGCAACGCGCTCCGAATTCTCGTTGAAATGGAGCGCGCGGATCTCGGGCTCGCCCGGAACCGCGACGCTCTCCGTCGATGGGCCGACATGGATATGCAGCTCGCCGAAATGGCGCGCGAGCGCCTTGTGAGCCGCGAAATCGATCTTCTGATCACGAAAGAAGATGACCTGATACTGAGCAAAGGCTTGGTGCAGCTCTTCCACCTGGCGATTGCCGAGCGGCTTCGTCAGGTCGATGTTGCCGATCTCGGCGCCGATATGCGGCGATAAAGGCGTTGCGGTGATGGTCTCAAAAGCCATGAGCCGATCTCCTCGAAAGGCGCAACCCGCTCGACATTAAACGATAGGCGAAATTATAAAGGCACCGATATAATTGTCAACGAATTCGATAAGGCTTTCGCCTTCATCCTTCGCTTGCGACGCGCGCGGCACGCTGCGCCCAGAAGCAAACACGCCGCTCGATGAAGCGAATCGCGGCATTCATGGCGTAGCCAATCACGCCGAGAACGATCAGCACCGCGAAGAGCGGCGCGATCTCCATTTGCTGGTCGTACTGCATCAGCAGCATGCCGAGGCCGGCTTGCGCTCCGACGAATTCGCCG
>CAYMNX010000765.1:0-4672 GCA_964391905.1 uncultured Rhizobiaceae bacterium | reverse complement strand
GCGCCGCGGGATGATCGAGCGCGCTCGCGATGAGATCGAGCAGATTGTCGAGAAAGATGAAGCTGCGGCGATTGTGGATGCTCGCGAGCGGCAGCGGGATGCCGGCCGCGGCCAAGCGCAGCAGCGCGCGGAAATTGCCCTTGACGCCCGGGCCATAGACGAGGGGCGGACGCAGCACGACGAGATCAGGGCCTCGGCGCAGCGCCGTCTCGATGGCGAGCTTCGCGCGGCCGTAGGCATCGACCGGCTGCGGTGGCATGTCGGCGCGCAAGGGCCGATCGCCGCTCACCTCGCCCATCGCCTTGATCGAGCTCAAGAACACGATGCGCGCGACGCCGGCTTTGCACGCCGCCTGCGCCAGCGCCGTGGCGGTCTGGACCTCGGTCTCGATCCAATCCTCGGCGCCGGGCGGCTGATGCGCGCGGCTCGCGAGGTGGATGACTGCGCGCGCCTCTTTGAAGAGCGCTGGCCAAGCGCTGTCATGGCCGAGCGTCCCGGCGCGGACTGTCTCGACCCCGGCGACTTGTTCCGACTGATCGCGAATGACGGCGCGAACCCGAACGCCTTTGGCGGCAAGGCGTGCCGTGAGCGCTTGGCCGATGAAGCCGGCCGCGCCCAGGATCACGACGGCATCCGAGGTTGTCAGTTGAGCCCCATGCCGCGCGCCGGACGCGGCAGCCGCGCCCGCCGCGCCAATTGCGCGAGCAAAGTCGCCGTCGCCAGAATCCCGAGCAGCATGGCGAGCCATGGCCGGGCGACGGCGAAGGCGGCGAGCGCGAGCAGCGCGATATTGCCGCCGATGATAAAATGAAGCACGGCGCGGTGGTCGCCGTCGGGCGTCAAGGCCCGCTGGTAGAAATGCTGGCGATGCGCCTGCCAGACACGCTCGCCGCGCGCAAGCCGTCGCGCTAGCGTGATGGTCGCATCGGCGAGGTAGTAGAGCGGCAGGATCAGGGCAGGGGCCCAGAGCCCCTTTGCGGCCATAGAGAGCAACAGCCAGCCCATGACATAGCCCAAAGGAATGCTGCCGATATCGCCCAGGAACATCCGCGCCGGCGGCCAGTTCCAGCGCAGGAAGCCCGCGGCGCCGGCGGTGACAGCGAGCGCCAGGAGCGGCGCGCCATCGCTCGCTCGATCCGCGACGAGCGCGACCAGCACCATGCCGAGCCCGAGGAATAGGGTTTCGATGCAGGTGATGCCGTCGATCCCGTCCATGAAGTTGTAGAGGTTGAGGAACCAGACCCAGAGGAGCACCGCCACGGCGCGATCGAGAAGCGGCGGCAGCGCGTTCTGAAAGACGAGTTGCGTTTGCGGGATGGCGAGAACGCCGATGATCGCCGCAAGCAGATGGGCGAGAAAGCGCCAGCCGACGCCGAGCCCGCCGAGATCGTCGCGCCACGAGATGAAAGCGAGCAGCGCCGCGACTGCGATGATGAGCACCGTGCCTGGTGGCGCCATGCCGGCGGCGTCGAGCATCGCCCAGGCGAAAAGCGTCATCGGGACGAGGGCGAGCCCGCCGCCGCGCGGCACGGGCGTCTGATGCGAGGACCGCTCTCCCGGATGATCGAGGATGGCGCGGCGCTGGAGCCACGCCAGGACGATGCCGCCGAGCCACGCCGTTCCCGCCAGGACCGCCAACGGCACGACCGCCCATCCCCAGATGCTTTCCATGGCACGGGTGATATGACGCCGCGACCCTCCGCGCAATCTCTTACCGGACTGGCGGCACCTCCGATAAGTTCAGGAGCGAAGTTGGCCGAAGGTTCAAAAGGCAGGGAAATATTTTTGAATCCCGCCCCCTTGAAGGGGGAGGGAAGGGAGAGGGTGAAGCTAGAGCTTTATCCGGACTGAAGGAATCGGGTTGGGGATTCCCCTGGCGGTCGAAATATGATTCATGAGGCTGGCTGGGATTGGGGGCCAGCATGCATGGCGCGACCCTATTCAATTGATTTACGGGAGCGGGTTGTTAAGGCGGTCCGAGCGAAGCTCGCCAATCTCGACCGCCAAATCGCTCAAAACGAGGCGGCCCGCACGGGTGCCGAAGCCGAGGTCCAGAAACTGACGCTCTCGATCCCTTTACTGCAAAAGCGCGTCGCCGCCTTCAAGAAACTGGTCGATGATGGCTGGGGCGAGGTTCTCCAGTATCTGCAGCTGTCGCAGGATTTGTTCGAGCATCAGCAGGTATTCGAAGCCCAGAAGGCGAAGCTCGCCGAGACGGCGGCTGCCCTCGCGGCCTTGAAGGAACAAAAACGCGAGACAGAGGCTGAGTCCCGTCGCACCAATTACGGCGACCTCTCCGAGGCTGAGAAGAAAGCATCGAGCTTGCAGGAGCAATTGCGCGCCGCGCAAGGGCGTCAGAGCCCGCAGATCCTGAAGGCGCCCGTCGACGGCACGGTGCAGCAGCTTGCGGTCCATGCGGTGGCGGCGTGGTGACGCCGGCGCAGCAGCTCATGGCCGTGGTGCCGGCCGACAGCCGTCTCGCGATCGAAGCGATGGTTTCGAATCGCGATATCGGTTTCGTCCATGAGGGTGAAGCAGCCGAAATGAAGGTCGACACCTTCAATTTCACGAAATACGGGCTTCTGCCTGGCAGGGTGATGAGCGTCTCGCAAGATGCGATCATGCGCGATAAACCGGCTGATAAATCAGCGGATGAGCAACAAGGCTCACAAGAGAGGACCAGCGAGCCGCAAGGGCAAAAGCTCGTCTACGCCGCGCGCGTCTCGCTCGAGAAAACACAGATGCAGGTTGAGGACAAGCTCGTCAACCTCTCGCCCGGCATGGCGGTGACGGTCGAGATCAAAACCGGTTCACGTCGCGTGATCGAATATTTGCTATCGCCGCTAATGCGATACAAACAAGAGAGTTTGCGAGAACGTTGATGTAGGTTCCGAGCGAAGAATCGAGAGATTGAATGAGAAAGTCATTATCTAACCGGCGTGGCTCATCAAGGTCCGAATTTGCGAGCAATACGTACCGCGCGTGGCCCGTATGCGCCTTGAGTGTGCTTTTCCTATGCTTGATATCGACCCCATCTCTTGCCCAAGACCAGTTATCGCGAAAAAGTGCATACCACTGGTCGGAAAATTTGGCTGTGACTCAGCCTGAGACCGGTAAGCAACGCGCTGAGACGGAGATCGCAACCGATAAGAATGGATTAGTTTGGCTTTCTTATCTTGATGCCGATTATAAGCACATGCCAACAGGGATGTGGATCGCCTGGCCGAGACGGCTTGCTTTATTGACCAGCAGTGACGGTGGGCGATCATTCACCAATCGTCGAACGCTATCTGACATGGGGGGCAACGCGGCGTTCGCTGTTTCCCCAACCGGGGAGATCTACGCAAGCTGGGTCCAGTATTCGTATGACGAACATCGGACACTGCAGCAGCAGATCGTTGTGCAACGGCTCGGGCTGGAAGCACCAGGCTTCTCGGCGCCGACATCGTGCCCGAGCTTGTCCGCGGGCGCGAAGCACGATCAATCAAACCTCTTCATTGCTGGCGACGGTTCGGTACACATCATTGGTATTAATATCGCTCCGCGCGTGAATGGCGAGCGGCGATTGCTTTACGCGCGGTCAAACGACACACTTCAGTTCTGTGATTCCCAACAACAACTCGAGTCGGTGGGACAACTGCCTCAGGTCGCAGCGACAACCAACCACTTATTTGTAATTGGTCCAACGGGCTATCTCGCATCAACCGATAACGGTCGTTCGTTTGCGACGCGCGTACAACATCGATTTGGCGATAAGCTGGTGCGCATCGCTGTCAGTCCCGATCACCGCATAATCTATGTAGTCGGAGACGCTACCGATGGTGGTTTATGGATACAAGTTAGCGACGACAATGGGAATACCTGGCGCAAAAGCCGAGTGGACGACGCCCCACACTCCTCAGCTTGGCGGTATCCTGCGATAACAGTGAGCGCAGCAGGGCGGGTTCACATTTTATGGATGGACGATCGAACGGGTTCTGGGGCACTCTACCATGCGTACTCCGACGATCAGGGACACAGTTTCTCCGACAATGTCCGTGTCTCGGATCATTCATTCTATTTCCCTGCTGATGCGCCGCCACCTCCACCAGCGACCCAAAGTGGTACCTGGATCGGTGATTATCTAAGCGCGACGACCCTCAACAACTCAGTTATCGCGGCTTGGAGCGACCAACGCCAAGGCGTTCCGCAATCGGCGATCTTCGTGTCAGTGGGTATACCATGATTCCGATCTGGGCGAGCTTAGTTGCGGCGCTTCTGATCCCAATTGCTTTGACGCTGTTTGCATTCGGCGTTGCGCCAGCGGGCAGGCGACGGTCGTACAGGCTTCTTTTTTGGATCACAATTGCGATGTGCTTCGCTGGGTTGAACGGTGAGGTCCTGCTGACTGTGTTCATGAACGAGCAGACTTCTGGGCCTTTGCAGGCGATCGCTATTGGTTTCGTCGGAATGGCGGTCCCAGATCAATTAGCAAAAATGGCTGCGCCTTTGGTGTGGCTCGCGTTCTTGAAAAGTCGACAGCCACGAGATGCGATCGTCGGTGCCGTCGTAACCGCTATGGCATATGAAGCTGTCGAAAACGCACTGTTCTTTTATCAGACTGGATCAGACGCTGAAGCGTGGCTCCAAAATGTCCTCGTGCGTTCGCTATTCACTGCGCCTTCATCTGCGG
>CAYMNX010000764.1:0-3129 GCA_964391905.1 uncultured Rhizobiaceae bacterium | reverse complement strand
CTTGTTGGCCGGCTCGAGCGCGATCGAATCGCCGCGCTTGCGCAAGCGCTTCAGCGTTACCTCGTTATTGTCGACCAGCGCCACGACAATGGCGCCGTTATCGGCGGTCTCGCATTTCTGAATAAGAACGGTGTCGCCGTCCAAAATGCCGGCATCGATCATGCTGTCGCCGGCCACTTCGAGCGCGTACTGCTCACCCGTTCCCAGCATGCTTGGGGGAACGCTAACCGTATTGCTGTGATCGCGCAGCGCCTCGATCGGGGTGCCGGCGGCGATGCGGCCGTAGAGCGGCAGCTCGACCGCTTCTGTGGCATTGGCGGCGGGAGCGCCCGGCAAGGCGGCCTTGAAATCGCCGCGGATGATAGTGGGCGAGAAGCGGCTGCGATCGGCCGGGGCCGCGGGGGCGGAGCCGCGCCGCTGGGCCACCGATGTCTCCTCCGGCAGGCGCACGACCTCGAGCGCGCGCGCGCGATGCGCCAGGCGGCGGATGAAGCCGCGCTCCTCGAGCCCGCTGATCAGGCGGTGAATGCCGGATTTCGATTTGAGGTTCAGCGCTTCTTTCATCTCCTCGAACGAGGGCGACACGCCGCCTTCGCCGAGGCGGCGATTGATGAAGAGCAGCAATTCATGTTGTTTGCGCGTCAGCATCGGTGATCTCGGCTCCTCAACGTCATCCAGCACGAGAGCATGCTGGAACAAAACCAAAACTCCTGTGGATGTTCTAGTTTGGTTCCGCGCAATAAGTCAAGTGTTCAAATAAGCGCCAGCGGAACGATGTCGACCCAATCGCCGGCTTTGGCCGGCGGCGCGTGAGGGGCGCGAATCACGAGGCAATCGGCGCGCGCCAGAAGCGAGATCATCGAGCTGTCCTGCTTCTTGAAGGGCTCCGCCTCGAGCGTGCCATCGGCGGCGCGCGTGAGCGTCGAGCGCAGATAGTCCTGCCGCCGGTCGTTCGCCTCGAGCGGCACCTTGAGGCGCGCGCGCATCGGCGTTTCGAAGACCTCGGCGAGGCCCGACATCTTCGCCATGGCGGGCTTGGCGAAGAGGAGGCCGCAAACGAGGGTCGAGACCGGATTGCCGGGCAGGCCGATCATCGGCGTCTCGCGATAGCGGCCGACCATCAGCGGCATGCCCGGCCGCATCGCGACGGTCCAGAAATCGAGCGCAAGGCCGGCCTCGCCCAGAGCGCCGCGCACGAGATCATGATCGCCGACCGACGCGCCGCCCGTCGTCAGCAGCAGATCGGCGCCGGCGGCGCCCGCCGCAATCCTCTGCAGGGCGGAATTATCGTCGGGCGCGATCGCCAAATGCACGGGCACGCCGCCGCAAGCGGTGACGAGCGCGGCCAGCGCAATGCCGTTCGAGGAGACGATCTGATTGGGACCGACCGGGTCGCCCGGCATCACGACTTCGTCGCCGGTCGGCAGGATCGCGACGCGCGGCCGGCGATGGACCAGGAGCCAGGGTCGATTCATCGCCGCGGCAAAGCCGATATCGGCGGCGCTGAGCTTGCGCCCTGCCTTCAGCCCGACCTCGCCTTCGCGGAAATCGAGCCCGGCCGGCCGGACATAGCGGCCCTCGGGCGCGCCTTCGCGCACCTCGACGAATTCGCCCTGCCGCTCGGTGTCTTCCTGAATGACGATGGCATCGGCGCCTTTCGGCACGGGCGCGCCGGTAAAGATGCGCACCGCTTCGCCCGGCTTCACCGTGCCGTCATAGGCGCGGCCGGCGGGGACGGCGCCGATCACGCGCAGCCGGGCCGGCACGGCCGCGACATCGGCGGCGCGCACGGCATAGCCATCCATTGCCGAGACCGCCCAAGGCGGCTGGGTGCGGCGCGCGATCACATCCTCGGCGAGGACGCGTCCCAGCGCGTCCGAGACCGCGACCTGCTCGGCGCCGAGCGGCGCGATCATCGCGATCAAGCGTTGCTGGGCTTCTTCGACGGAGATCATCGCGGCGCCTCGAAAGTTCCGGACTTGCCGCCGGATTTGTGGAGAAGCTTGATGTCGGTAAGGCGCATCGAGCGATCAAGGGATTTGCACATATCGTAGACCGTCAAGGCCGCGACCGAGACCGCGGTCAGCGCCTCCATTTCGACGCCGGTGCGGCCGGTGATCTTGCATGTCGCCGTGATATCGACCGCCGATCGCGCCGGATCGCAAGTGAGATCGACCGCGACCGAGGAGAGATTGAGCGGATGGCAGAGCGGGATGAGGTCGGGCGTGCGCTTCGCGCCCATGATGCCGGCGAGCCGCGCCACCGACAGCACGTCGCCTTTTTTGAGGCCGCCGCTCATGATCTTCTCGAGCGTCGCCTTCTCCATAATGACGCTGCCGGCCGCGACCGCGACGCGCTCGGTCTCGTTCTTCGCCGAGACATCGACCATGACGGCGTCGCCCTTCGGGTCGAAATGGGTGAAATCGCTCATGCGTGGGCCCGATCCTTCGCGAGCAGCGCCGCCGTCGCCGCGGCGACATCCGGCTGCCGCATCAGCGCCTCGCCGATGAGGAAGCAGGAGACGCCGGCGCGCTCCATGCGCGCGAGATCGGCCGGCGAGGCGAGGCCGCTTTCGCTGACGAGGCGCCGATCTTTCGGCACCAACGCCGCGAGCGCCTCGGTCGTTGCGATATCGGTCTTGAGGGTTTTGAGGTTGCGGTTGTTGATGCCGATGAGCCGCGTCTTGAGGCGCAGGGCGCGCTCCAGCTCCTCGCGATTATGGACCTCGACCAGAACGTCCATGCCCCAGTCGAAGGCAAGACCTTCGAGCTCGCAGGCCTCGTCATCCGTCAGCGCCGCCATGATCACGAGGATGCAATCGGCGCCCATCGCCCGCGCCTCGATCACCTGATAGGGATCGAGCATGAAGTCCTTGCGCAGCACGGGCAGATCGCAGGCGGCGCGCGCCGCGGTCAGATAGGCAGCCTCGCCCTGGAAATGGGGGCCGTCGGTCAAGACGGAAAGGCAGGTGGCGCCGCCTTCGGCATAGGCGCGCGCCAAGGCCGGCGGATCGAAATCGGGGCGGATCAATCCCGCGCTCGGCGAGGCTTTCTTGATCTCGGCGATGAGCCCATAGCGCCCGGAAGCGACCGCGCGCTCGAGCGCGGCAAGAAAGCCGCGCGGCTTCGC
>CAYMNX010000763.1:0-15463 GCA_964391905.1 uncultured Rhizobiaceae bacterium | reverse complement strand
GGCGTAACGACCGAGGTTTGCGTCAACACCTCGGTCCGCGAAGCCAATGATCGCGGCTACGAATGCCTCGTCGTATCGGATTGCGTCGGCTCCTATTTCCCCGAGTTCCAGGAGATGGGGCTGCGCATGATCAAGGCACAGGGCGGCATCTTCGGCTGGGTCGCGCCGTCGGCCGCCGTCATTGCCGCGCTTTCATCCAATAACATCTGAGGGCAACGCGATCTGAGGGGAGATCGATCATGTCGATGGCAAGAGCTTCAACAGCGCCGCGCTGGTGGGTACCGGGTGATTGGAACGCGTTCTTCGGTTTCGGCACAAACATCCTCGTGAATGTGCTGGTGTTGACCGGCTTGTTGCGGTTCGTGCTGAAAATGCCCGATGCGCTGGTCTTCGGGCGTATCCTGCCCGCGACCGGGCTGATGCTGTTCATCAGCACGGTCTACTACGCGTGGCTCGGTTATCGGCTCGCCCAAAAAACCGGGCGCAACGATATTTGCGCGCTGCCTTCCGGGATCAGCGTGCCGCATATGTTCATCGTCACCTTCGTGATCATGCTGCCGATCCTCGGCCGCACCGGCGATCCGATAGAGGCGTGGTCTGCCGGCCTCACCTGGGTGTTTGTACAAAGCTTCGTCCTGATGGCCGGCGGCTTCATCGCACCCTGGGTACGCAAGATCACGCCGCGCGCCGCGCTGCTCGGCTCGCTCGCCGGTATTTCGATCACCTTCATCTCGCTGAGCCCGGCCGCGCAAATGTTCATGACCCCGGCGATCGGCCTTGTCTGTTTCGCGGTGATCCTCGCCAACTGGTTCGGCGGTGTCCACTATTTCAAAGGCATTCCCGCTGGCCTCATTGCCATCGCCGTCGGCACGGTGATCGCCTGGGGCTCCAACCTGTTCGGCTTGCATTACGGCGATCTGAGCCTGCTCGGCGTGAAAAGCTCGTTCGCTAATTTCGGCTTCGAGATTCCGCTACCAGCCATCGGTATAACGTTCAGCGGCTTCAAATTCCTCGGCGTGATCCTGGTCACCGCCATCCCCTTCGGCATCTACGATCTGGTCGAGGCGATGGACAATGTCGAAAGCGCCTCCGCCGCCGGCGACAGCTTCCCGACGACGCGCGTGCTCACAGCCGACGGTGTCATCAGCTTGATCGGCTGCCTGATGGGCAATCCGTTCATCAACGCGGTCTATATCGGCCATCCCGGCTGGAAGGCGATGGGCGGACGGCTTGGCTATTCCGTCGCGACCGGGGTGATGATCTTGGTCCTCACCTGGTTCGGCATCATTTCGCTTCTGCTGGCGGTGATACCCGTGGTCGCGATCCTGCCAATCCTCCTCTATATCGGCATGTTGATCGGCGCGCAGGCGTTTCAGGAGACACCGCCGAGCCACGCGCCGGCGATCATCCTCGCTTTCGTGCCGCAGATCGCGTCTTGGGCACAATCGCAGATCGATGGCGCGCTGGGCGCCGCCGGTACCAGTGCCGAGGCGATCGGCATGGATAAGCTGGCACAGACCGGCGTGCTCTATCGCGGCCTCGAGATTTTGGGCGGCGGCGCGACGCTGGCTGGGATCGTCCTCGGCTCGATCACCGTGTTCATGATCGAGCGCGATTTCGCCAAAGCTTCGGCCTTCGCCGTCGCTGGCGCGGTCCTTACCTTCTTCGGCCTGATCCATAGCCAGGCGATCGGCTTCGCCCAGTCGCCGACTGTCGCGGTCAGCTATGTCGTGGTCGCCGTGATCCTGTACGGCTGTGCCAAATACGCCGTGCTGGAGCCACGAAAGTTGGAGATTCATCATCCCCACGCGATGAGCACCGAACCAGCCGAGTAAACCTTGTCCCGTATCGCTCAGCGCAACCGCGGCCTAGGACAAGGCCCCGATCGGGGGTGCGCGTTTGACACCGCGCCGAAGACGCCGCCTTGCATCTTGATCGTCGTGATCGCGTTTCGTGATCGGCCAAACGATGCGGCAATCAAGGCGAGCCGTGCGCTTGGCACTCTTCCTGCATCTTTTGAGTTGTCCCGCCCCAAGGGGGTGGCGAATGGAGCGGCCATGCGATGAGGAGAACGACGATGCCTAATTCTTGGGCGATCTCGGGCGAGATTGTCCCTTCTTCGGCAGGAGGTCCAACCACCGTCGAGCCTGCCGCTATTGGGCAAGTCAAAACAGCGGCAGGTCGCCGTGACGGCAAACCTTTCCGGGCAAGACTTCGGGCAGCGGCCAAGGCAGTGGCGGTCGTTTTGATCGCCGGCCTCGGCGCTCACGCGCCGACCTGAACCGATCGTCTAATGATGCCAAAGGGGCAACGGTTTGCTCTAAATTCGATGCTTTTCAGCATCGGTCAGAGGGTTAGAGTTTTAAGCGACGAGTTGCCCATCGTGCCGATATCACCCGCATTGAAGCCATCGAGGTACGCGTAATCCGATGCTGAATCGCCCGGCTGTCTTTGCGACCGACGCGTTGCAAACGAGATGACGACGACCTTGGAAATTCCTTCTGCCACGCTATCTCCACCCGCCCCGGAGAGCACAAAGCGCCGCCCCTTGATCACGCTGAGCGATGTCAGCAAAACCTATCGCGGCGGCACGCTCGCGCTTGCGGACGTCAATTTGAAGGTCGGCGACGGCGAGTTCATCAGCATTCTCGGGCCGTCCGGATGCGGAAAATCGACTCTGCTGCGCATGGTCGCTGGGCTCGGCAGCATCACCGGGGGAACCATCGATTGGCCGCAAGCCCGCTACAGTGCCGGCGGGGAGCCTCTTCGCGACCTCGGCTTCGTCTTCCAGGAGCCGACCTTGATGCCCTGGGCGACGGTCTTCAACAACATCTATCTCCCGCTGAAATTGAGTGGCGTCAGCCGCCGCGACGCCAAGGCACGGATCGACGACGTGATCGCGATGGTCGGACTCGAGAAGTTCGTCGATGCCTATCCGCGCCAGCTGTCCGGCGGCATGAAGATGCGCGTATCGATCGCCCGCGCGCTGGTCGTCAAGCCGCGCGTGATGATGCTCGACGAGCCTTTCGCAGCGCTCGACGAAATCACACGCTTTCGCCTCAACAACGACCTGTTGCGGCTGTGGCAAGACCAGAAATGGACGGTGCTGTTCGTCACGCACAGCGTCTTCGAATCGGTCTATTTGTCGAACCGCATCGTCGTGATGAGCGCGCGGCCGGGGCGGATCATTGCCGACCTGCCGATTTCGGCGCCTTATCCGCGCGGCGAGGCGTTCCGCATGTCGAGCGACTACAACGAATTCTGCCGCATGACCTCGAATGAGCTGAGCCGTGCGATGGTCGGCGTCGCGGAAGAGGAGCATTGAGCATGGCGATCGCGAAGGCGGATGTCGCGGCACCAAACGCGGGCGAAATATCCCTTCCGACACGGGTCGGCGTACCAATCATCCTCGGCATTATCATTATCTGCGTATGGGAATTCGTGGTCTATCACTGGAAAATTCCCAAGTTCATCTTCCCGGCGCCGTCGATGATCGCGCATGCGCTGATCATCGACTTTCCCGTGCTGATCGCCTCGCTCTGGACGACCGTCCAGGTCACGCTTTCGGCGTTCGTCATCGCCGCGATTCTCGGCATCACCGTGGCTGTCCTCTTCGTACAATCGCGGGTGCTGGAAATCAGCCTCTTCCCTTACGCCGTGATCCTTCAAGTTACCCCGATCGTTTCGATTGCGCCGTTCATCCTGATCTGGGTCGGGCTCGATCATGCCGACCGGGCGCTCCTGATCCTGGCAACGATCGTTGCATTCTTCCCGATCCTGTCCAACACGGCGTTGGGATTGAAGAGCGTCGATCACAATTTGCGCAATCTTTTCGATCTTTACGGCGCGTCGCGGTTTCAGAGGCTGAGGGAGCTCGAATTCCCCAGCGCGCTGCCCTATGTGCTCGGCGGCCTCAAGATCTCGGGCGGCTTGGCGCTGATCGGCGCCGTGGTCGCGGAGTTCGTCGCCGGCTCCGGCACCAGCACCGGGCTTGCCTGGCGAATCGTCGAATCCGCCAACCGCCTCGATATTCCACGGATGTTCGCCGCGCTGCTGTTGCTGTCGCTGCTCGGCATCACCGTCTTCTTCACTCTGTCCGGGCTCGAAGGCGTGCTTCTCAGCAAATGGCATGAAAGCGCAATCCGACGCGAAAACTAGTTAGCTGGGTTCGCCGCCGAACTCACCGAGCGAGGTCTTGAGCTGATCCGCCATCAGCTGTGGCAGGATATCAAGCATGCCGCCGGTACGATGGACGACCTGCAGGATTTGCGGGCCGAGATTGCGATCGCGCAACGGAATGAATGCCGCATCGCCCTGCCGACGTTCGGCCTCGATGTCGATCGCATTCATGAAGGTGATGCCCTCTCCCAACAGAGCGGCCTGTTTCATGAGTTCGACGGAATTGGTTTCGAGGATCGGCTCGATACGCACAGCGAGCTTGGCGAAGCTGCTATCGAGCAATTGGCGCAAGGTCATGGTCGCATCGGGGAAGATCAGGGGATAGCCGATGCATTGCGCCAGCGACACCGTGGTCTGCTTGGCCAACGGATGATCGGGCAAGGCCACCACGCCGAGGCGCGATTCGACCGACGAGAAAACCTGCAGCCCTGGCGCAGCGGGCAGATTGAAGCCGAAGCCGAGATCGACCTCGCCGGCCACCACGGCAGCGACTAGGTCGTTGACCTGCATCACCTTGACCGTGACCTTCACGCCCGGATGGTCGCGGCGGAACGATCTGAGGACGCGGGGCAGGATGTAGGCCGCGGGCGTTCCCATCGTGGCAACGGTCACCTCGCCCTGGCGCAGGCCTTTGATATCCTCGATACGCGCGCGCACGCGTTGATGGTCTTTGAGAGTCTGGCGAACATGGGCGATGAGCAGCTCGCCCGATGCCGTCAAGCGCAGCCGCTTGCGCAAGCGCTCGAAGACCGGCGTGCCAAGTTCCTCTTCTAAAGCCAGGATCTGCCGGTTCACTGCCGAGGAGGCAACATTCAAGCGCGAGGCCGCTTTGCGGATCGAACCGCAACGCGCCACCTCGTCCAAATAGGTCAGCATGCGGGAATGAAGCATCCCGCCTCCCTTCCGCGATAGACTGAACGCTGCCTTTGCGGCATCGATCTATCTTGTCATGATGCTTTTGCCGCGTAGAAGCAGAATCGCTACGCGAGGCCCAGATTCTCGCGCAAAGTCCGCCCTTCGTAGGCGGTCTTGAACCGGCCTCGGCGCTGCAACTCCGGCACTAGAAGATTGACGATGTTGAGCAGGTCGCCGGGGGTGGATTGCGAGAACGCAACCATGAAACCGCCGTGGCTGCCCGTCGCCTCGAATACTTCTTCGAGGTGATCCGCCACCTGCGCAGCGGTGCCGGCGATGGTGTGATCGTATTGCGTCGCCTCGCGCATGCTGTGCTCGAAGAATTCCTCGCGTGTCAGGGTCGCGTTCGCGCCCAGGCGTTGCGCCAGCAAGTGCACGAAGCCGACCGGCGAGGCCTGAGTCCGGGCGATGGCTTCGTTGAGCTCTGAGAGCGAGAACCGATCGGGAAGCTGCGAGAAATCATAGCCGGCCTGGTGCGAGATGAAGGCGCCGGCCGCTTCGCGCGGGATCATGGTCAGCATCTGCTCGCGCTGTGCCTTGGCTTCGTATTCGGTCTTGCCGACGATCAGATTGGTCTCCCAGAATATCTTGATGTCCTTGGGATGACGCCCCGCGGCGATCAGCGCCGCATCGAGATCGCGGCGATGCTGCACCTGCGCCTTGAGGCTTTTGCTGGCGCCGAAGCTGATGTCGGCAAAATGTGCGCAGGCCTTCATGCCGCGCGGGGAGCCCCCGGCCTGAATTAGCACCGGCTCGACCTGCGGGGATGGTACCGTATTGAGTGGACCTTTCACCGAAAAATACTTGCCGACATGATCGATCGGCGCGACCTTCGTGGGATCGGCGACCGTGCCGCTTTCGCGATCCCAGACAAACGCATCCGGTCCGACGCTGCGCCACAGCGCCTTGCAGACATCGATGAATTCTTCCATGCGGTCGTAGCGCGCCGTGTGCTCCATCAGCTCGTCGAAGCCGTAATTCGCGGCATCGGCGCGCCGCGTCGAGGTGACGACGTTGAGGGCGAGGCGCCCGTTGGTCACGTGGTCGAGCGAATTCGCCAACCGCGCGACATAAAACGGATGCATGAAGGTCGAGGCATAGGTCAGCGCATAGCCGATATTCTTGGTGATGCGCGCGAGCGACGCGATCCAGGGGCTCATATCCTGGCGCGGCCATTGAATGCCCCATTGCACGGCGACATCGGGTGAGCCGCGCCAAGTGCTGGGAATGCCGGTTCCGTCGCCGAAAAACAGCATGTCGATGCAGCCGCGCTCTGCCGCCAGCGCGAGCTCGTCGAACATCCGCATATCGGGATAAGTGCAGCCGATCCAGGAGCCCGGCGTGCGCCAGCGGCCGTCGAGATGCAGCCAGGACAAGGCGAAGGCTAGATTCATCTTCTCGGTCATGACACCCCTCTCCTTCGCTGACCGCTAGCCGTCGGCGTAGATAAGGCGCACCAAGGGATCGACCAGCGTTATGCGATGAGAATCGACCAGCCCGCGATCCGTGAAGCCGTAATGCGGCAAGTTCGGCAGGCAGAGGAAGTTGAGCGCGGCAAGCGTGCGGTTTTGCTGCGTGCAGCCGAGTTGCTGCACCAGCATCCGCTCGATCTTCTCGGTCTGGGCGGCAACCTCGGCCAATGGGGCCTCGGACATCAGCCCGGCGATCGGCAGCGGCAATTCGGCGATAATGGCGCCGTCGACCGCGATCGCATACCCGCCGCCCAACTCGATCAGGCGATTGAGCGCGAGAGCGATATCGCCGTAGTCGATACCGAGCGCGAAAAGATTATGCGCGTCGTGACTGACCGTTGCCGCAATCGCCCCGCGCTTCACACTCATCCCGGTGACGAAGCCGCGGCCGCAATGACCGGAGGCGCGATGGCGATCGATCACCGCAATGGCAGCGATGTCGCGAGCGGCGTCCGACATAATCACACCGTTCTCCACTTCGAGACGCAGCTCGTGCCGCTCGCGCGGCGTGGTCGCGCTGATACAATTCACGATCGCGGCACGGACCTCCTGTGGAACCCTCATCATCACGTCATCCGGTGTGACGGGCCCCTTTGTGCGAACGGTCGATTTGGCCCAATCGGGATAGACAAAGGCCGGGGCGCAGCCTGGCCGGTAGCCGATTTCGTCATAGACGAGGGTGCCATCGATCATGACCTTGGCGACATCGACCGTCGCGAGATCGCGGAAGATAGCCAGATCGGCGTATTTCCCCGCGCTGACGCTGCCGTAGTCGCGATCGATCCGCAGACCCTCGGCCACATTGATGGTCGCCATCTGCAGCGCGACCAACGGCTCGAACCCTTCTTCGATGGCGACTCGCAGCCGATGATCGACATGCCCTTCGGTATGGAGGTGATGCGCGTGGATATCGTCGGTGCAGAACTGCAGCCGCCTGGTATCGATACGGTGGTCGCGAATCAGCGTCGCCAATTCGCGAAAATGACTTCGGTCGAGACGCCGGCCCGGCCGTAGGGTGATGACGGAGCGCAGGCCGACCCGGATATTCTCAAGGATTTCAGCGACGCTCTTCGCGACATGCGAATCCTCGATTCCCGCCGCGACATAGGCATGAAGCGCAGCGCCGGTCAGACCCGGCGCCTGGCCCGACACGGTGAGACCGTGTGCCATGCAGGAAGCGATCTTTTCGGCCTGTTCGGCATCCTGGCCCAGGATCAACGACGGATTGATGTCGCCGGCGAGGCACACCGCCTCGTCCCAGGAAAACATATCCTTGGTCGCGCCGAGATCGAGCGCACCGTTCGAGGTCTCGATCCAATTGGGCATCGCGGGAATGCGGCCCGGCACGCGCAGGAACAGCTTGAGCGGCGTGGTCGCGGCCTCGTCGAATAGCAGGCGCATGCCGGGAACGCCCAGCACATTGCCGATCTCGTGCGGATCCTCGGCCACGGCAGTGACGCCGCGCGGCACGACCGCGCGCGCGTATTCGCCAACCGTCACCATCGAGCTTTCGACATGGACATGCGGGTCGATCAATCCGGGCGCAACCACACACCCCCTCGCATCGATCACTCGCGTGCCAGCCGGCCCGGCATAACTGCCCGGCGCGACGACCGCAGCAATTCGCTCGCCTTTGATCAGAACGTCGGCGGGATAAATCTCACGCGTGAAAACATTCGCAACCGTGCCACCCGTGACGATGCAATCCGGTGCGGCACGGCCGAGCGCAACATCGACCAGCGCCGAGCGCGCCGAAGCTGCTTGCGTCCGCTCGGTACGCGGCGAGCTCATACGGCGGGCCTCGCTCCAGTTACGTGACCTTCTGACCGGCGCTCGGCCAGAGGTTGCGATAAAAGTTGTGCAGCATCTCGCCGGCATGCGCCGGCTGGTAGGAAGCCGTTGTTCCCGGCGCGACGAAATGCGGCAGCGGCGCGATCACCGCGTCGTAGTCCGGGTTGATGAAGAACGGCACCGAATAGCGCTCTTTGCCATAGCGGTTGATCACCCGGTGCTCGGCCGCGAGATAATGGTCATTGGTGATGTGGCGCATCATCAAGCCGAGATTGACGATCAGCGTCCCCGGCAAGGGCGGAGCTACCACCCATTCTCCCGCATTGTTCAGCACTTCGAGACCGCCGACCTCATCCTGCAACAGGATCGTCAGCACGCCGAAATCGCGATGCGCCCGCGCGCCGATCATGTTGTCGACGATCTCGCCCTCTTGCGACGGATAATGCAGCAGGCGCATCTGGGTCAGCGGCTTGCGATAATCCGCGAACAGGGCATCGCGCTTCAAACCCATGGCCAGCGCCGTGCCTTCGAGGAGGCGCATCATCAGCACCTCCATCGCCGCGTAATAGCGCAGGATGAATTCGCGAAAGCCCGGCAACCCGTCCGGCCACTGGTTGGGACCGTGCAGCGGCCGCCTCAGCGCGACGAATGGATCGTCCGCGTCCAGCTCGCGCGCCACGTTGAAGGATTCGAGCAGGTCACGCGGCCGCTCCTTGTTGTCGCCGCGGGCGCCGATCGGCAGATAGCCACGATAATGTGGCGAGTTCGTCAGCAATAGTGCATCGCGGTCCGCCTGCGGCAAGCTGAAGAAACGCCTACATTGCGCGAAAATTTCCTCCAGTAGCACCTGATCGACGCCGTGGTTGGCGACATAGAAGAAACCGACATTCTCGCAGGCGTGGCGGATCGCATCGACGACCGCGACCTCCGCTGGAGAAGCGCGACCGAGCTCGGCGAGATCGATGACAGGAATCTCGCTGAAGTCGGCGCGGCGGCTGGTCGCTTCAATGGCCATGGCAGCCCTCTTGCGTGATGCCTTTCATCACCGCCAAGGGTGGAAAGACAAAGGGAAAGGAATTTTCGATAGCCGCGCCGATGGCGAGCACCTGTTCTTCGTGATGCGGCCGGCCGATCACCTGAAGCCCGATCGGCAACCCTTCGGCGCTGAGGCCGCACGGTACCGAAAGCGCCGGCAAACCGGCCAAGGTCGGAGGAAAGGTCGGCGCCAACCACTCGACGTAATTCTCCATCGTGCGGCCGTTGACGGCGGCGGGATAATCCAACTCGACATCGAAAGGCATGACCGACGTGGTCGGACACAGGAGAATGTCGTTTCTCTCGAAGTAGGACAGCAGCCGCAAGCGAAACGCAGCGCGATCGCGCTCCGCAGTCGCCAGCGTTGCCGGGTCTTGACTCAGACCCGCTTGCACATTGCTTTGGATTTTGGGATCGAGACGATCGAGCTTGTCGAGGCGCGCGAGATGCGTCGCCACCATGCCAAATGCGCGTAATGCGAAGAAGATCGGCCGCGCCGCGCTGAGGTCCAGCGCGACCTCATCGACGACGGCGCCCGCCTCCTTCAGCGCTTGCCCCACCGTCGTACCGCAAGCGGCGATCGTCGTCTCGGTTCCGAGCCCGACCGGATCGGCGCACCAACCAACGCGCAGCTTTTTCGCGCGCGCGGGATCCACCGCCGCGCGGAAATCGCGGCCGGTGATGGAGACACTGAGAGGCGAGACAGGAAGTGGTCCTGCGATCACGCTCAACATCAATGCCAGATCGGCCATGCTGCGTGCCATCGGCCCGCCGACGGCAAGCGTGTCCCATGGTCGCTCGCTCGGCCATTGCGGCACGAGGCCTGGTGTCGGCCGCAGACCGTAAACGCCGCAAAAGGCCGCCGGCGTGCGGATCGAGCCGCCGAGATCGCTGCCATCGGCCAATGCGGTCATGCCGGTCGCCAACGCCGCCGCGCCGCCACCGGTCGAGCCGCCAGCCGTCAGACCCAGGTCCCAGGGATTGCGCGTCGCGCCGAACAGCGCGTTCTTGGTGTTCGCCCCAGCCGCGAATTCGGGAACATTGGTCTTGCCGAGGATGATCGCGCCGGCCTTGCGCAACCGCTGCACGATCACCGCATCTTCGGCCGGCACGAATTCGGCCATCAGGCGCGAGCCGAAGGTCGTACGAATGCCGGCGGTCGGCACGATATCCTTGATCGCAATCGGCACGCCGGCCAAGGCCGGCGCGGTGCCGCTCAATGCCAGGGATTGGTCCAGCGCCTCGGCCTCGGCCAAAGCCCGCTCTTCCACCACCGTGCAAATCGCATTAACCATGGGGTTGAGTTGGTCGATCGCGGCGAGATGGCTCGACACGACCTCACGCACCGAGAGTTCGCGCCGCGCCACGGCGCCGGCAATCGCGCCGGCCGCCATTTGCGTTATTTTTTTCCGGCTCATGGCAGCGGGGCTCATGCTGACTTGGCGATAGGGCTGATCGCCCCGTCCTGGTGGGTGGCGAGATAGTGGCGGCGACGCTCGAACAGCCCCGGCACCGCCGCCTGGGCTTCGGCCATCAGCTCGCTGATATCGGCGGTTTTCAGCACGCCGCCTTCGACCACGATTTCGCCATCGACGATCGTGATGTCGACATCGCCGCCTTGCGCCGCATGGACGATGTTGTGATGGAGATTGAAGAGCTCGCCCGTGACGATCGGTGTCATGCGCGGGGTATCGAGCCGCAACGCGACCATATCCGCTTTCTTGCCGATCTCGAGGGAGCCGAGCATATCGCCGAGACCGAGCGCCCGCGCGCCCAGCCGCGTCGCCATCGCCATCACATCCCAGGACGGCAGCGCCGCCGCATCCATCCGCGTCAGCTTGGCCAAAAGGGAAGCGACCTTCATCTCCTCGAACATGTCGAGGTTGTTGTTTTCCTTCTCGCCGTCGGAACCCAAGCCGACTGCGATACCGGCCGCCAGCAGCTTGTCGACCGGCGCCGCACCGCTGGCCAGCTTCATGTTACTGGTTGGGTTATGCGCGACTCCGACATTGTGCCGAGCTAGCAACGCGATCTCGCCGTCGTCGAGCCAGACGCAATGCGCCAACAGCACTTTCCTCGGCTCGAGCAGGCCATATCGCTCGAGCACGGCGATCGGCCGAGCACCGTAAAGCTTCTCAATCTCGACGACATCGGCCGAGGATTCGTTGCTATGCGTGTGAAGGCCCGTGTTGTATCGTTTGGCGATGTCGACGGCACGGCGATAGCCGGCCTCGTCGGCATAAAAGAAGTGTTCGAGCCCGACCCACGGCATCAGGCGACCATTCGCCTTGCCCTGCCAGCTTTCGATCAGTTGCTCATTGTCATCGAGCGTATCGAAATAATCATATTCGGCCTTGGCGCCGACATAAGGCACCATGACGGCGCGGTTGCCCAGCGCGGATGCCGCGCGAGCGCTGCCATCCATGAAACGCCACATATCGACCAGAGTGGTGGTACCGGACGACAACGCCTCGGCATAGCAAAGCCATGATGCGACTTCCGCCTCCTGCGGCTGCAGCACGCGATGCATCGGATCGATGAAGAGCCGTAACCAGTCCCACAAAGGAAGGCCCTCGGCCGTTCCGCGTAACAAGCCCGAGTGACAATGGGTGTTGATCAATCCCGGTATCAGCGCGCGCCGCTTCAGCAGCCGCTGCGCCGCGTCGGGATGCGCCGCTTGCAGCGGGGCGAGCTTCCCCACCGCAACGATTTTATCCCCCTCGATACAGACCGCGCCGTTTTCGATGACGCTGTTCGCGTCATCCATCGTCAGGACGAAGTCGGCGGCGAAGATCGTCTTCTTCAAGACGAAGCTCCGCTGGCGCGGCTCGCGATGCAGTCCATTTCGACCAACGCACCGCGCGTCAGTTGGCTGACGCCGACGCAGCTTCGCGCCGGCAGGCGATCGGGCGGGAAGAAAGTCGCGTAAGCCTCGGCCACCCGCTGATGGAACTTCGGATAGCTGACGAGGGAAATCCGCACCTGAACCAAGTTGGCGCGCGTCATGCCGACGGTCTTCAGCAGCGTTTCCGCATTCTGCAGGATTCTCAGCGTCTGTGCCTCGACCATTTCCGGCAAAGGCGCACGGTCGTTGTTGAGATCGATCGGAGCCAATCCCGATAGGAAAGCCAGGTCGCCGGCAAGAACGATGTCGCTTCCCGCTTTTGCGCGTGCCGCTTCCTTGCGGGTAACGATGAAGTCGCTCATGTCGGTCATTCGACCAGATCGGTTGCGGCGAGCTTCTGGATCCGCTCGCGCGCGACGACTTCGCGCTCCGCGGCCGGCAAGGCTCCGGTCTCGATCACAACTTCGACCGCGCGCCGGCCAAAGGCGCGCAAGGCATTGCCGCTCGCGACGTTGGCCTGGCTCGGCAGTTTGACGACGATATCGTGGGAGTAAGTCGGCACCAGCGCATTGCCATATCGCCGCGGCACCTTCAGGTCCTCACCATCCTGCACCGCCTTGATGCCGAGCATTACCTGACGCCGCAAGCGCGTCACGCCGCTATCGGTGGTGCCGAGATGCTCGTTGCGAAGATTGGCGACCGCGCCTTGGCTGGTGATCGCATCGTAATCGCCAGGCTCGATCTGACGCTCTTCATAAGGGCGGTCATCGGTCTGACCGATGAGTCCGCCCTTGCCGATACCCATATCGCTAGCGAGGTGCTTGCGCTCGGGATCGATGATGTCGTTCAGATGCCGGCAACCGATGGTGAAGGAGTGCTCGTCATCGATCGGCACCACCCAGCGCGTCAGCGCGCCGGAAATGATGAACTTTTCGCGCGATCCGCTTTCATTCGCCGGCCCAACCTGGGCGATGTTCGGCAGGATGATGTCGCTGGAGCGGATGAAGACATGGTCCTTCACGCGCCGCGTCGCCACGGCCAGGAAGCCGAGCGGTGTGTCTACGAAGTCGAGCGCCGGCAGCTCGTTGAACGCCGGCGAGAACTGCTGGCCACTGACAATCGCGTGAAGATAAGAGGTATGCACCGGGTCGGCGGCGTTTTCCTGAATCTGCAACCAGTTGCATGGCCATTCGAGACGATAGGGCGCAAGCTCGTTGCCCTGGGGATAATAGAAGCTCTCGAATTCGGGCAACGGCGGCATTGTCTCCGGCGGGCCCATATAAGCGAAGATAAATGGCCCGTTTTCGCGCACTGGATAAGCGCCCTGGTTGAATTCGCATTTCAGCGGCGAGTTCGGCGGCTCGGCCGGCGTCTCCAGCACCTTGCCGTCGACGTCGTAAAGCCAGCCGTGATAGCAGCAACGGATGCCATGCTCGGCGATCAGTCCGAATTCGAGCGACACGCCGCGATGGCCGCAGAATTTGTTGAGCAGCCCGATATGGCCGCTTTTGTCGCGGAAGATCACGAGATCCTCGCCGAGGATCTTGATCGCTTTCGGCAACTCGCCCAGCTCGATCGTCAGCATCACCGGATGCCAGAAGCGGCGTAGATATTCGCCGCCCGGCGTGCCCGGGCCGACCTGATGCAGCGGCAGATGCTCGCGCTTCTGCGGCCGGTTATAATAGGCGTTGTAGGGCGCGACGCGAGGATCGACTGCGCCGGCATCAGCCATGGTTTCTCCCCTCTGCTTGCTGCACGGCGTGTTTCAGCCGCTGAAGTTCCGTCAGAATGCGGTCCGGTGTGGCCGGCGCGTCGAGCCGTACGGGCAGGCGTTTATCGACGACACTGCCGATAGCGTCGCGTAGCGCAGTTGTGATCGCGGTGGCCAGGATCAGCGGCGGCTCGCCGACGCCTTTGGAGTGGAAGATGGTCCCGCTCCGTGCCGGCGCGTCTTCGAGGATCTTCACATTAAAGACCGGCGGCACGTCGCGGCTGCCGGGAATCTTATAAGTCGAAGGCCCGACCGTCCGCAGCCGTGCCGCATCGTCCCACCACAATTCTTCCATCGTCAGCCAGCCGAGCCCCTGAACGAAGCCGCCTTCGATCTGGCCCCGATCGATCGCCGGATTGAGTGGCCGACCGCAATCCTCCACCAGATCGGCACGCAGCACCCGGCTTTCGCCAGTCAGCGTATCGATCGCCACTTCTGCGACCGCGGCGCCGTAGACGAAATAGTAGAACGGCTCGCCCTTCATCCTGGCCTGATCCCAGTTGATCTCGGGCGTCTTGTAGAAACCGGTTGCCGAAAGCGAGACGCGATTGAACCAGCACATCTTGCTCAGCTCATCGAAGCTCAAGACACGGTTCGAGCCGACGGCGCCGATATGCACATGATTGTCGCGGAATTCGATCGTCGCCGGATCGGCCTTAAAGCGCTCAGCAGCGAACGCGATCATACGGTGCTTGATGGTGTTGGCCGCTTCGTAAGCGGCCCAGCCGTTGAGATCGGAACCGGCGGAGGCGGCTGTCGGCGCGGTGTTCGGCACCTCGCCGGTCGAGGTCGCGGCCAGCGAAATGCGATCGATATCGACCTGGAACACCTCGGCGACGACCTGGGCCACCTTGGTAAAGAGTCCCTGCCCCATCTCGGTACCGCCATGCGCCAGCTTGATCGAGCCGTCGGCATAGACATTCACCAACGCGCCGGCCTGATTGAGGAAGATCGCGTTGAAGGCGAGGCCGAACTTCATTGGAAAGATGCCGAGGCCGCGCTTGATAACGGGACTCGCCGCGTTAAATGCATCGATCGTCATCCGGCGGTTCTGCCAGTCGCTGTCGCGCATCACCTGAGCAACACAGCGATCGAGCAGATTGTCTTCCACTTTCTGCCCGTAAGGGGTGACATTCCGGCCGTCGCCGCCATAGAAGTTAAGCGCCCGGATCGCCTCAGGCGTCTTGCCGAGATGGCGCGCGACATGCTCGACCGCGTCTTCCATCAATGCGACGGCCTGCGGCATGCCATAGCCGCGAAATGCCGTGTTCGAGACGGTGTTCGTCTTACAGCACAACCCGACTGCGCGAACGTGCGGAATAAAATAGGCGTTCTCAACATGGCACAACGCGCGCGTCATGACGCTGGCGGTATGGTCGAGAACGTGACCGCCCTGCGCTGCCAGCGTGGCGTCGAGCGCAAGGAAACGTCCCTCGGCGTCGTAGCCGAGCTGGG
>CAYMNX010000762.1:0-2238 GCA_964391905.1 uncultured Rhizobiaceae bacterium | reverse complement strand
CATCTATGAGCGCGTGATGGGCGATGTCGTGCAGATCGGCTTCGTCCTCTTCAACTACGTCTCGGGCAAGTTCCCGCTCGCCGAGGTGGCGGCGCTGCCCAATATCGCCGAAAATTCCGCGGAAGCATCGGCGGCGCTGTGGCGCCTCTACAAGACGGGGCTCCTCGACAAGGAGTTCAACGAGGCCAAGCCGCTGATGCTGATCGGCCTGCCGCAATCGCTCTTGCACCTGGCGAAACCGCCCAAGAGCCTCGAGGATCTGACGGGATTGAAGATCGTCGCACCGACGCAGATCACCTCGCTCTCGACCGCGCATTTGGGCGCAACGCCGCTCTCGATCTCCTCGCCCGAGGCCTATACGGCGATCCTGCGCGGCACGGCCGACGGCACGGTGCTCTCCTACAACGTCTATACGAGCTTCAAGATCGGCGAGGTCACGACCTTTCACATCGATGCGCCGCTCGGCACCGCGGCCGGCATGATCTTCATGAAGAAGAGCGTCTACGACGCGCTGTCGCCCGAGGCGAAGAAGGCGATCGATCAAAACTCGGGCGAGGCGGCGAGCCGCGCCTGGGGCAAATGGTGGGACGGCGACAATGAGAAGGGGCGGCAGCTCGCGAAGAGCGATCCGAAGCAAAAGGTCGTGACGCTCGACGCCGCGACGCAGCACCTCTGGGCAAAGAAGCTCGACGGCGCGATCGAGGAATGGGGCAAGTCGCGCCCCGGCATCGACAAGGCGATCGCCGAATACAAGCGCCTCGTCGCCGAGGTGAAAGCGGGAAAGTAAGCGACGCGTTAACGGAAGGATTGCGCATTCTCATCACAGCGTCCCCTCCCCGCTTGAGGGGGAGGGTTAGGGAGGGGGGCATCCTAAGCATTTTTGATAAGCGTGGCGCGTTCCCCCCACCCCTCCCCCTCAAGGGGGGAGGGAGTTTATCTCGTCTGTGTCGCGGACCTTTCTCAAGGGGAGCGAGTAATTCAATGCACGCTCGCTTCAATGCATCAGTAGATCCGCGTCATCGCCTGCGACGCGATCTCGACCAGGAAGATCATCGCGACCAGCAGCATGATGAGCAGCTGCGCGAGGATCGTGTTCGTCTTGCTCGCGAAGGCGCGATGGGCGCGGTTGAGGAGCGGGTTCAGCTTCGACAGCATGGCAACGCGCAATCGGTCAGCCGCCGGTCGACTCGATCGGTCGCGAGAGAATGATCTTCACCTCGAGCCTTGCTGCTTCCTCCTCGAACTCCCGGCTCATCGCGAGCAGCCTATCGGCGGCGCTCTTCGTGCTCATCCGCGCCGCCGCGTCGCGATAAGACTTGGCGCTCTGCCGCAGCTTCGCGACCACCGCGAGCGTCATTTGCTGCTCGTTGCTCGCACCAAGAACCGACATGAGCGACCACTCCTTCCGTCAGCGCCTTCATAACGGGCGGCCGGACGGGGCTGTTCCGTGACAAAAGATGGCAGGGAGCGGGCATCGGCGCCGTCCTCCGCGCGGCGAGACCTCGGCGCCCGCCAACGCGGAAATTGCGGCCAAGGCCGGAATTCGGATGCATAATCGATCGGCTCACGGGAAGGAGGGACGGAGCATGATCGAGCTTTATTTCTGGACCACCGATAACGGCCGGAAGGCGCTGCAGGCGATCGAGGAGACGCAATTGCCCTATCGGCGGCGGCCGGTCGATCTGACGAAGAAGGAGCAGTTCGCGCCCGAATTCATGAAGATCAGCCCGGGCCACAAGATCCCGGCGCTGGTCGACGATGACGGGCCGGGCGGCGCGCGCATCAGCCTCTGCGAGAGCGGCGCGATCCTCAAATACCTCGCCGAGAAGGCGGGCGGCGCGCTCTATCCGGCGGCGCCGGAAAAGCGCGCGGCGGTCGACCAATGGTTCTTTTACGGCTCCGCGACCTTCACGCCGATCGCCCAGCAATACGGCTTCTTCATGCAGCGCTCGCCCGAGGACGTGCCGCCGGCGAAGCGCCACTTCACGGCGCTATTGCGCGATATGTTCCAGGTTCTCGACCGCCGCCTCGCGGATCATGCCTATCTCGCCGGCGACTTCTCGATCGCGGACATTTCCTGCTATCCCGATGTGCATCTGCACGGGAAGCTCGGCATCGGCTTCGCCGAATACCCGCATCTCGCGCGCTGGCACGCGGCGATCGCGGCGCGCCCGGCGACGGCGCGCGCCTGGGCCGAGATTTAGCGCGGCTCTTCAGCCGCGCGGCTCTCCTCGATTT
>CAYMNX010000761.1:0-1987 GCA_964391905.1 uncultured Rhizobiaceae bacterium | reverse complement strand
GGTGTCGCCGACACGGCCCGCAAGCGCATGCGCAAGCGCCGCGGCACCGGCTTCGCGCAGCCGCGTCGCGCGCTCGCGCACCAGCTCGCGCGCCACTTGCGGCATGCGCGCGGCGGGCGTGCCGGGCCGCGGGCTGAAGGGGAAGATGTGGAGATAGTCGAGCCCCGCTTCGTCGATGAAAGCGCGGGTGCGGGCGAACATCGCCTCGTCCTCGGTCGGAAAGCCGGCGATGAGATCGGCGCCCAAGGCGATGCCGGGACGGAGCGCGCGGGCGCGGGCGCAAGCCGCGAGCGCTTGCGCGCGGCTGTGACGCCGCTTCATGCGCTTCAGGATCAGATCGTCGCCGGATTGGATCGAGAGATGGAGATGCGGCAAGAGGCGCGGCTCTTCGGCAATAAGGCGCCACAGCGCCGCGTCGATCTCGCTCGGATCGAGCGAGGAGAGGCGCAGCCGCTCCAATTCCGGCACGAGCGCGAGAAGCCGGCGGCATAGCTGGCCGAGCGGCGGCTTTCCCGGCAGGTCGGCGCCGAAGCTCGTGATGTCGACGCCGGTCAAGACAATCTCGCGACAGCCTTTCTCGACCAGGAGCCGTGCCTGATGCACGACCTCGCCGATCGGCACGGAGCGGCTGTTGCCGCGGCCGTAAGGAATGATGCAGAAGGTGCAGCGGTGATCGCAGCCTTGCTGGATCTCGATGAAGGCACGGGCACGATTGTCGAAACCGTCGATGAGATGCGCCGTCGTCTCGCGGAGCGCCATGATGTCGCCGACGACGATGCGCGGCGTCGCGGCGCGATAGCTCTCGAGCTTGAGCTTTTCCTCATTGCCGAGAACGAGGTCGACCTCGTCCATCGCGGCAAAGCGCTGGGGATCGATCTGTGCGGCGCAGCCGGTGACGATGACGCGCGCCTCGGGCCTCTCGCGCCGGGCGCGGCGGATGGCCTGGCGCGCCTGGCGCTCGGCTTCGGCGGTGACGGCACAGGTATTGACGATCACGGCGTCCTCGAGCCCCGCGGCAAGCGCGTGGCGACGGATCACCTCGGATTCGAAGGCATTGAGACGGCAACCGAAGGTGAGGATCTCGGGCGCGGCCATGGCTCAACTCAAGCGGCTTGGGTCAAGCGTGCCTGCAAAGCTCGTCGCAACCGGGCCGGTCATGAGCACATGATTGTCGGGGCGCCACTCGATCTCAAGCGTCCCGCCATCGGCGATGATCTCGGCGCGGCGCTCGACGAGGCCGCGGCGGTGCGCGGCGACGAGCGCGGCGCAAGCGCCGCTGCCGCAAGCGAGCGTCAGGCCGTCGCCGCGCTCCCACACCCGCAGGCGCAAGCGCGACGGCGAGAGGATTTGCGCCACGCCGATATTGGCGCGCGCCGGGAAGATCGGATGATGCTCGAGCTGCGGCCCGAGCGCCGCAAGATCGATCGCTTCCGCATCGCCGACGAAAAAGGTCGCATGCGGATTGCCCATGCTGGTGCAAACCGGGTCGGCAAGCGGTCCAAGCGCCAGCGGCACGTGCAGCGTGTCGCAGTCCGTGGCGAGCGGAATGTCGCGCCAGGCAAGTTGCGGCTCGCCCATATCGATGCTGACGCGGCTCGCGCCGGCACGCATCGCCGCAAGAAGGCCGGCGCGCGTCGCAATGACGAGGCGATCCGTACCGCTCTCGCGCAGCAAGAGATCGGCGACGCAGCGCGCGCCGTTGCCGCACGCCTCGGCCTCGCTGCCATCGGCGTTGCGGATGCGCATGAACGCCGTGGCGCGCGCATCCTGGGCCGTCTCGATGATCAGGATCTGATCGCAGCCGATGCCGGTGTGGCGTGCGGCGATCGCGCGCGCGGTTGCGGCGTCGAGCGACAGGGCGCGTGCACGCGCATCGATGATGACGAAATCGTTGCCGAGCCCGTGCATCTTGACGAAGGGAATCGATGAAGACGCTGCGCCGCGCATGAGGCCGGTATATAAGAAGCGCGGGCTTTCGTGTCCAACC
>CAYMNX010000760.1:0-3349 GCA_964391905.1 uncultured Rhizobiaceae bacterium | reverse complement strand
TGGCAATCCGATTATCTGCGCTATGTCGCCGATTTCCCCATGCTCGAAGGGCACGGAATCGGGGTGGTGACGCCGGACGGCACGGTCGAGCTGTTCCTCGACAGCGCCGCGGAAGCAGAGCGCGCGGAAATCGAGACGAGCGGGGTCAAGATCAGCCTCGCCCCTGACATCGCCCGCGCCGTATCGGCGCGGCTCGACCGCATCGCCAATCACCGCATCGCCGCCGCGCCCTTATCCTTCATGCCGAAATTCCTCGCCGAGGCGACGCAGCGCTACAAGCTCGAGGATGGAACGAGGCTCGTCGATAGGCTCTTGATGGTGAAGCTTCCGGGCGAGCTCGATGCGTTGCGTCGCGCGGCGAAGATTGCCGATGAAGGCTATCAGGTCTTCCGCAAGGCCGCCGCGCCGGGACGAATGCAATACGAGCTCATCGCCGATATCGAGGCGTTCTTCCGGCGTAATGGCTGCCCCGACAATTTCATGATCATCGGCTCGGGCGGCAAGGATGTGCATGCCATGGCGCCGCCCTCGGAGCGCCGCCTGGTCATGGGCGATATGGTGACGACGGAACTGACGCCCGCGATCGAGGGCTATTTCGCGCAGATCTGCCGCACCATGGTCTTGGGCAAGGCAACGCCGGCGCAGCGCCAGGCTCATGCCGTCTATCGCGAGGCGCTCGAGGCCGGAATCGCCGCAGTCAAGCCGGGCGCGACCGCGGCGCAGGTCGCCAAGGCCGAGAACGATGTCTTTCGCAAATACGGGCTCGGCGACTACGTCACCAGCAAATATACCCGCGTCCGCGGCCATGGGCTCGGACTCTTCACCGACACCAAGCCGCACATCCTCGAGGATGTCGACACCCCCCTCGAGGAAGGCATGGCGATGATCGTGCACCCGAACACCTACCATCCCGAGGTCGGCTACATGGTGCTGGGCGATACCGTGATCGTCACCAATAAGGGTGCGGAAGTGCTGTGCGGCACGCCGCGCGAGCTGTTCGAGGTCTGAATGCGCCGCGGTCTTATCGCCTGGTCGAAGACGGAGCTTCCCGAAAGCGTATTCGAGGCGCGGCTCGAGCGCGTGCGCGCGGCAATGGCGCAACAGGGGCTCGACGCGCTCGTCCTCTACACCAACAACACCCGCAGCGCGGCCGTGTCCTGGCTCACAGCTTTCGTGCCCTATTGGGCCGAAGGCCTGCTGGTGGTGCCGCGCACGGGCGATCCGCTCTTGACCATGGCCTTTTCCAATCGCGTCGTCGGCTGGGGCAAGAGCGTCAGCCGCGTCGCGCGTTTCGAAGGGACGCCGCGCGTCGGGCTCGCCGCTGGCAAATACCTCGCCGCCAATGGTGCGAAGAAAGTCGGCGTCGCCGATTTTGACGGTTTGCGCCTTGCCGTCGCGAATGATCTCGCCGAAGCGGCATCGGGGGCGCAGCTCAGCGACGCGACCGCGTTGTTCGAGCGCGCCCGCGCCAAACCGGATGCGGCCGAGATCGCGCTTGCCGCCAAAGCGGGGACGATCGCCCACCGCGCCTTGTTGCAGGTTCTCGGCAGCGAGGGGCAGCTCGGCGATGCGATTGCCGCGGTCGACGGCGCAGCACGGCTCGCCGGCGCCGAGGAGGTATACATGGCCGCCGCGCCCGATCTCGATCGCGATCATCGTTTTCAACGGATCGAAGGACCGGCAGCGCGCGGCGAGCGCTTCGCGCTGCGCGCCACGGTTGCCTATAAGGGCAGCTGGATCCGCATGACGCGGACCGTCGCGCGCGGTCCCGCCGATGCTGCAGCGCAAGAGCGCGCGGCGGAGATCTTCGCCGCCGCCATTGCGCAGCTGCCGAGCGGCGAGGGCTTCAAGGGCTTCCGCTCGTGGATGATCGAAGGCTGCCGCCTTGCCCAGCCGCTCGATCCGCTGATGGGGTCGCTTATCAGCGAGCCGCGCGTGCCGGCGCCCGGGTCGCTCGTCTCCGCGCAAGCCGTGATCGAGCTCGAGGGCCGCAAATTCGCGCTCGCCGCGCCGGTCCTCATCGGCACGCCCGGTTATCCGTCGAGCCTTCTCGTCCATCCGGTGTTCGATGGGCATTGATCGCCCACAATTTCCGACTGCTTAGGATTTCTTGACTCATGTGGGCGGCGGCCCGTAAATGGCCGCCAACAAAAGGGAGCTTCCATGACCTCAACGCGTAAAGCCGCGCTGGTAACGGGCGCGGCCAACGGGATTGGCCGCAGCGCAGCATTGACCCTGGCACGAGCCGGCTATGACGTGGCGATCAACTACAGCCGCAGCGACGCGCAGGCGCGCGAGGTTGCCGCCGAGGCCGAGAAGGCGGGCGCCAAGGCGTTGCTCTACAAGACCGATGTATCGGACGATGTCGGTGTCAGGGCGATGCTGAAAGCGGTCGGAGATACGTTCGGAAGGCTCGACGCTCTCGTCAACAATGCCGGCATCACCCATTCCGCCCATCCCAAGGCTTTCGATGAGACCGATCTCGACGAATGGGATCGCGTCTTTGCCGTCAATGTCCGTGGCATGTTCCAGGTAACGCGGGCCGCGATCCCGCTCTTGAAAGCGTCGGAAGCCCCGGCCATCGTCAACACCGCGAGCATTGTCGGCCTCAGGCCTGGGCCGCAGCCCCATGCCTATGCCGCCTCGAAGGCAGCGGTCGTTAGCCTCACCAAGACGCTCGCGCTCAATCTCGGCCCCAAGATCCGCGTCAATGCTGTCGCCCCCGGCTGGATGGAAGGCGATTGGATGAAGCGCATGCTGAAAGACCACTACGATGAGCTGATGGGCCGGCGCGCCAAGGCGACGCCCTTGAAGCGCTGCGTCACCGCCGATGATGTCGCCGACACGATGCTGTCGCTGATCGAGCACAACCGTTTCGTCACCGGCGAGATCGTCATCGTCGACGGCGGCTTTGCCAATTCGACCTGAAGGATACCGATATGCTCGAAGGCGTTGTTCCCTTCCCGCCCGAGTTCGCCGCGCGCTATCGCGCCAAAGGCTATTGGCAGGACAAATCGCTGCGCGACGAATTCGCGGCCGTGTTCCAGAAATTCGGGCCGCGCCTCTGCTTGATCGATCGCGACCGGCAGATCACTTATGCCGAGCTCGACGCGCTCTCCACGAATCTGGCGTTGAATCTCCTGGAGCTCGGCTTCAAGCCTCTGGACCGCGTCGTGCTTACCTTGCCGAACGTCGCCGAGTTCGTCATTCTCTATTTCGCCTTGCAAAAGCTCGGCTGCATTCCGATCGCGGCGCTCGCCACCCACCGCTACAACGAGGTGAGCCAGTTCGTGCGCCTCGCCCAGGCGGTCGCCTGCGCCTCTCCCGAGCGGCAGAGCGAGTTCGAGTT
>CAYMNX010000759.1:0-6264 GCA_964391905.1 uncultured Rhizobiaceae bacterium | reverse complement strand
CGAAAGAATTGAAGAGCCTCGCCGACGATCTGAAGCGCGAGGTCGGCTCGGGGGTTGTCGCGCTCGTCGCCTCGGCCGATGGCAAGGCCTCGATCGTCGTCGGCGTCACCGAGGATCTGACCAAGCGCTTCAGCGCCGTCGATCTCGTGCGTCTCGGCGCCGAGGCGCTCGGCGGGAAGGGCGGCGGCGGACGCCCCGATATGGCGCAGGCGGGCGGCCCCGATCCGAGCCGTGCACCGGCTGCGCTCGCCGCAATCGAGCAAGCGATCGCAGCGAAAGCCTCGGCGGCAGCGGAGTAGGAAAAGCTGTAAGCTCTAAGCCATAAGCTCTAAACCGGCTCACAGCTTACGCCTTGAAGCGTCCTACTTCCGCGCTTTCTTCAAGCCTTCGTCGAGCTCGTCGAGAAAGGCATTGCTGTTGGGCGAGGGCGTGGTGGCCGGACTGATCAGGGTCACGACGATGGCGGCCGGAAAAGATCGTCATCGTCGAAATGCTGTTCCCTCGAGAAAATATCCATATAAATCAGTGTTTTGGTGACATTGCCTTCCTGGAGGTTGCCTTTCCCTTACGTCGGTGCGACAAGACAGGCCGTTGTCGTCAATAGCTCATGTCAGCCGAACGGAAAGCGGCGCGGAGGTAGAAGAGTGTCAGATCTCGAAATCGTTTGGACGAAGGTTGATGAAGCACCGGGGCTCGCGACCTTTTCACTGTTGCCGATCGTCCAAGCTTTCGTCGGCGCGGCTGGCGTCAAGATGAAGCTGAAGGATATTTCGCTGACCGGGCGCATCATCGCCAACTTTCCCGAGAAGCTGAAGCCCGAGCAGAGGATCAACGACGAACTCGCTGAACTCGGGCAACTGACGATGCGCCCCGAGGCCAACATCATCAAGCTGCCCAACATCTCCGCCTCGATCCCGCAGCTGAAAGCCGCGATCAAGGAGTTGCAGAGCAAGGGTTACGACATCCCGAACTATCCGGACAGCGATGCGACGCCGGCGGATAAGGAAATCCGCGCCCGCTACGGCAAGGTGCTCGGCAGCGCTGTTAATCCGGTACTGCGCGAAGGCAATTCCGACCGCCGGGCCGCCGGCGCCGTGAAGCAGTATGCCCGCACGCATCCGCACAAGATGGGCGTCTGGAGCAAGGACTCGAAGACGCGCGTCGCGCATATGACGGGCAGCGATTTCTACGGTTCCGAGGTCGCGACGACCATGGCGGCACCGACCAATGCCCGTATCGAGTTGGTCGGAAGCGATGGCGCGGTCACGGTGCTGAAGCCGAAGATACCGCTTCTGGCTGGCGAGATCATCGACTGCTCGGTGATGAGCCGGAAAGCGCTGCGCGCCTTCTTCGCCGAAGCTATCGCCGCCGCGAAGAAGGACGGCATCCTGTTCTCCCTGCATTGCAAGACCACGATGATGAAGGTCTCCGATCCCATCATCTTCGGTCATTGCATTTCCGTTTTCTTCGCCGACGTGTTCGAGAAGCATGGCGCTACCCTGACGCGCCTGGGCGTCGATCCCGACACCGGCGTGGCTGATATGATGACCCGGATCGAAACTCTGCCGGAAGCTGAGAAGGGACCGATCAAGGCCGATATCCAGGCGACGTATGCGAAGCAGCCCGGCCTCGCCATGGTCAATTCCGACAAGGGCATCACCAACCTGCACGTGCCGAGCGACGTGATCATCGACGCGTCGATGCCGGCAATGATTCGCGAAGGCGGACACATGTGGGGCGCAGACGGCAAGCTGCACGATGTGATTGCCGCGATTCCCGATCGTTGCTACTCGACGCTGTTCCAAGTCGTCATCGACGACTGCAAGGCGCATGGCGCCTTCGACCCGAAGACGATGGGCTCTGTGCCGAATGTCGGATTGATGGCGCAGCAAGCCGAGGAATACGGCTCGCACGACAAGACGTTCGAAGCCGCCACAGACGGAACGATCCGTGTGGTCGCCGATGACGGCACGGTCCTAATGTCGCAGAAGGTCGAGACCGGCGACATCTTCCGGATGTGCCAGGTGAAGGACGCGCCGATCCAGGACTGGGTCAAGCTCGGGGTGCGCCGCGCGCGCCTGACCAACACTCCCGCGGTATTCTGGCTCGACGCCAAGCGCGGGCATGACGCGCAGTTGATCGCCAAGGTCGAGAAATACCTGAAAAACGAGGATACATCGGGGCTCGACATCCGCATCCTGGCGCCGGTCGAAGCGATGAAGTTCTCCCTCGAGCGCATCCGCAAGGGGCTCGACACCATCTCCGTCACCGGCAATGTGCTGCGCGATTACTTGACCGATCTTTTCCCGATCATGGAGCTGGGCACGTCGGCCAAGATGCTGTCGATCGTTCCGTTGTTGAAGGGCGGCGGGTTGTTCGAGACCGGGGCCGGCGGTTCGGCGCCCAAGCATGTCGAGCAGTTCCAACGCGAAAACTATCTGCGCTGGGATTCGCTCGGCGAGTTCCTGGCGCTCGGCGCGTCGCTGGAACATTTGGCGCAGGTAACGGGGAACAAGGACGTGAAGGTTCTGGCCGAGACGCTCGACGAGGCCAATGCCGAGATCCTGGAGCACAACCGTTCGCCGGCGCGAAAGGTTGGCGAACTGGATAATCGGGGCAGCCATTTCTATCTCGCGCTCTATTGGGCAAAGGCGCTAGCCCGGCGGGGCAACACCACGGCACTGGCCGCCCGCTTCAAACCGCTGGCGGAGGCGCTCGCGGCGAACGAAGCCAAGATAAACGCCGAGTTGCTTGCCGTGCAGGGGAAGCCGGTGGATACGGGCGGTTATTATCTGCCCGATCCGGCCAAGACGTCGGCGGCGATGCGGCCGAGCGCGACGCTGAACGCTGCGCTCGCCGCGCTCTGACGCATGTCTCAAAGCGTTTGTGCCACAGCCGTGGCACAAACGCGGCGCTAGATGCGTTTCTCGCTCAAGCCCGGACGCAGCGCAGCTTAGAGACGCGGGGCGTCGCCGAAACAAGCTGGAATGACGTCGTCGGCACGGGTCACTGTCTGGATGATGGTCGATGTTTGCGGCCGGGCAAAGCCGGTCGCGACGACATGATCGATCAAGCCGAATAAGGGCGTCCAGTATCCGTCGAGATTCAGCACCACCACGGGCTTTGCGATGAAGCCGAGCTGGCGCAACGTGATTGCCTCGAAAGCCTCGTCAAGCGTGCCCAGCCCTCCCGGCAAAATCGCCACTGCATCGCAAAGCTCGAACATCTGGCGCTTGCGCTCATGCATGTCGCGAACCACGACGAGCTGCTGCAATCCCGGATGCGCAACTTCGCGGTCATGGAGTGCGGCAGGGATGACGCCGATGACACGGGCGCCGGCGGCGAGCGCGGCGTCGGCGATAAGGCCCATGAGCCCGACACGGCCGCCGCCATAGACCAGTTCGATACCGGCCTCGCCCAGGCGCGTGCCGAGGCGCATCGCGGCATCGCCATAACGCGGATCGGAGGGGCTCGTCGAGCCGCAGAAGACGCAGAGGCGTTTGCTGGCGGTCATGAAAAAGCAAGAGAGGAAACGCAGGATCGTGCAGGTGTCAAAGCACTTGACCGGGCTGATTATTGGGGTGAAGAATTACAACGAAGTTACGAAAAATAAACCATAATTCGTTAACGCTCGAGGCTTCCAGTTGAGCAGCAAGAGTTACGCCAAAGTGTTTGGGAGGCAAGGATGATACGGGTCAGAACTTATCTCCCCATGGCGCTCTCTTTCGCTTTCACAGGCCTCCTTTGCGTCTTGCTGACACCGCAGATCGAGACTTTCGCGACCAGCATGCCGGATTTTTTTCGCCCTGTCCTCGGCTTCGGTCTCCTCGGACTCGCCGCGCTGGCGGTCGCGATGGTCTTCCGCAGCCTGCCAGTGGCGGCCCCATCGATCCCGCCGCGTCGCGCGGTGCGCCGCGACAGCGAATTCCGGCGCGGCTTCGCCAAGGCGCGCGCTGGCGTCTCGCCTCGACTGCGGGTGGAGCCGCGGATCGTCCCCAACAGCGGCGAGGTTGTCGTGCTGCGCCGCCCGGACCAACCCGCGCCGACAAACGCCGCGCGAAACAATAGTCCGCTGGCCTCACACGCGAATATCGAGATCGTCAAACAGCGGCTCCATGATCGCGCCGAGGCGCTGTGGCGCCGCCGTGCCGGCTGAACCGGCAACGCTCGCCTAGAGGATGCGGCCCTCGAAAATCGGCCGCCCGGCACGGTCTTCGATTTCGATCACCCACAGATCCGGATCCCGTTTGACCTGACGCTCGATATAGGCATCGGCGGTCGCTTCTTCGACCGGCGTCGCACCCGTGGCCTTGAGCCAGGCGAGCTCGCCTTTAGGCGTGCGCGTCTGCGCCAAAACGGTACAGCCAAGATCGAGCTGATTGAGCTTCACGAGGATGGTACCGGCATCGCCATCGCCGCGCCGCGCCACCACCATCGGTATCGCTTGCTGCGATGACAGGCGCAGCGCAGCCTGCACGATAATATGCGTCTTGAGGCGCGGCGGCTCCATCGGCGGGTGTGGTCAGCGCGGATGCGGAAAATTGAGCTCGACCATCACCCGATTGGGATCCGTCAAGAAGAGTTGGCGCAGCTGCGCGCTCGGCACGTCATTCTCGCGAAAGGAGAGACCGAGCGCCCGCAAGTGGCGACACGTGCCGTCGTAATCCTGTGCGAGAAAAGCAACATGGTCGAAATTGCCCGTATCCTCCGACGGGCCGGCGCCGATGCCAGCGCTCTCCGGCACAAGATGCACGACCGGGGTGTTGCCGACATAGAGCCAATAGCCGGGAAAGCCGAGATTGGGGCGAAAGCCGACTTTCATGCCGAGCGCGTTGACATAGAAATCGCGGGTCCCCTCCATGTCCCTGGTGCGCACCGTGACATGGTTAAGCTCCGTGAGCGGCATCGCGTCTCTCCTCGTCGCGGGCTTTACACCTGCTGAATCGCCGATAGCAGCCAACGCCCACCCGGGCTGCGGGCAAATGTCCACATCTCGCGCGCTTCGGACGGGTGCGCCGGATCGCCGTCGATAATGATCTCGCCCGTGCCCGCATGGATGTCGCTGCGTGCCGTGTAATCACGCGCCCGCCATTGGAGAAGCGCCGTCGCATACTGCATTGCGCCTTCGTCCCAGGCTTCGCGCACCTCGCCTTTCAAGAGCTCGACGTCCTCGACGCGATTGACCACGCCCTGGCTCTGATTCTCGGCAAGTTGCTCGGCGAAATAGGACAGCATCTCCGGCGTCGTATAGCGCCGCAGCGCGGACAGGTCGCCATTACTCCAGGCAGTTTGCACGCCTTTGAGGATGTCTTCGAATTCCTGATAATCGGAGGCCGTAACGCCGATCGTGGTAAGGCGCGGCGCCGAACTCCCAAGCGCCGCCTGTTGCCCACCAAAGGGGGCGCCACCGAAACCCATGCCGCCAAAGCCCATGCCGGTACCCGGTCCGCCAAACGTCGCCATACGGCGGCCGCTGAAAAGGCGGAACACGAACCAGATCAAGCCCAGCAGGATCAGCCACGAGAACACCGATCCGAACATGCTGCCGACACCCCAGCCCATGCCCCAATGCGGGAAGAGCAGGCTCCCGATCCACGAGCCGAACAGTCCGCCGAAGAGCCCGGTGAGGAAGGGATGGTTGTAGCCATAGCCGTAGCTGGGGGCGGTGCCGTAAGGCGTGGTGGGCCGCGTTTGTGGCGTGATGCTGCGCTGCAGCGGAGCGGCACCGTTATAATTAAAGGTCTGGGAGCCGCGGCTGCCCTGGCTCATAAACGAGCCGCCGCCGCCCAGGCGATAGCTGCCGCCGGCGCGCGCTTCGGCCAAGGAGGGCCCCAGCACGATCATCGCGCATAGCAGGGCTGCCGCCCAACTCCGCCATTTCATTGCCAAATTCCTCTTGTGATTTCGGCGATCGGCCTAATATCTCGTCAGCCGCGCTCGATTCTGCAAGGATGCGCGGAGAAAATACCGTCGAGATCCGGCCGGTGCGGCGGGCGGCAACCAGTGGGAGCGCAAGGCGAATGGACGCGATCGAGCCAAGGGGCGCCGATCTCCACGGCGACCGGGACAGCATTTTACGGCGATATCGGCGGGTGCGGGCACAGACCGAGGCCTTGGCGGCGCCGCTCTCCCCCGAGGATCAGAGCATCCAATCGATGAGCGATGTCAGCCCGACCAAATGGCATCGCGCGCACACGACATGGTTCTTCGAAAATTTTCTGCTCGCCCCCTATTCACCGGCCTATCGCGAATTTCATCCCCTCT
>CAYMNX010000758.1:0-1957 GCA_964391905.1 uncultured Rhizobiaceae bacterium | reverse complement strand
CCCGATCGGCGGGCGGCCCATCGCGACGACGAGATAGGTGGCGGCGAAGATGAGGGCGGGGATCAGCACAAGGATGCGGCTCGGAATGGTGTCATAGCCATGTTTTCGCCATGATCGGCCGGCATAGACTAGCACCCCGAGCAGGGATTTGAGGCGGCGGCACGGCCGCTGTATCCGATCGCTTCCGGCTTATGGTAAAACGTGCCAGGGCTGGGCGAAGTGCGCCAGGGGGATTGCAGCATAGGATTTTCGGGTTCATGACGCGACGGCGCTCCGCCTCTTCCGGCGATCGTGATGCGCACGCTTCTTCGCGCGACCGCGCCTATCCGAAGCCGCGCGGCCAGAAGCCGCCGGCGCGCGGGCGCGGTCTCTGGCGTCTCTTGCTCCTCGCCGGGCTCTGGTGCTGCATCGCCGGCATCGGCCTTGTCGGCTTCGTCGCTCTGACCTTGCCCGACACGCGGGACCTCAACGCCGCGCAGCGCAAGCCCAGCATTACGCTTCTCGCCGCGGACGGGTCGCTGCTCGCGACTTATGGCGATCTCTTCGGCGAGCCGCTCAAGCTGCAGGAGCTGCCGCGCTATGTGCCGCTCGCCGTGATCGCGACCGAGGATCGGCGCTTCTACAGCCATTTCGGCATCGATCCCTGGGGCTTGCTGCGCGCGGCTTTCGCCAATCTGCGCGCCGGCCATATCGTTCAAGGCGGCAGCACGATCACGCAGCAGCTCGCGAAGAATCTGTTTCTGACGCCGGACCGCACGCTGCTGCGCAAGGCGCAGGAAATGCTGCTCGCGCTCTGGCTCGAGCACAAATTCTCGAAGCAGCAGATCCTCGAAATTTACCTGAACCGCGTCTATCTCGGTGCCGGAAATTATGGCGTCGACGCCGCCGCGCATCGCTATTTCGATAAATCGGCGCGCGATCTCTCGCTCTACGAGGCGGCGGTGATCGCCGGCCTCTTGAAGGCGCCGTCGCGCTTCTCGCCGGCCAACGACAAGGTGCGGGCGGCGAGCCGCGCCGACCGGGTGTTGGCCAATATGGAAGAGGCGGGCTTCATCACCAAAGCGCAGCTGGTGGCGGCGGAGCGGCAAAAATCCCAGCTCGCGAAGACCGCGTCATTGCGCCGCGGCAGCCGCTATTTCGCCGATTGGGTCGCCGACCAGGTGACGAGCTTCAACGGCACCCAGGGTCACGACCTGATCGTCACGACGACGCTCGATGCGCGCATGCAAGCTCAGGCCGAGAAGGCGATCGACGATACGCTCGATCGCGAAGGCGACAAGGCCGAGGTCGGGCAAGGGGCGCTCGTCGCGATGTCGACCGATGGCGCGGTGCGCGCGATGGTCGGCGGCGGCGATTACGCCGACAGCCAGTTCAACCGCGCGACCCAGGCGCTGCGCCAGCCGGGATCTTCCTTCAAGCCGATCGTCTATCTCGCGGCGCTGGAGCACGGGCTGCGGCCCGGCGATCATTTCGCGGACACGCCGATTCGCATCGGCGGATGGGAGCCGCATAATTACGAGAAGAAATATCGCGGCGATGTCACCGTGGCCGATGCCATCGCGCTCTCGATCAACACCGTTGCGGCGCAAGTCATCCAGCGCGTCGGCGTCGACAACGTGATCGCCACCGCGCGCAAGCTCGGCATCACCACCGACCTGACGCACGATTCGAGCCTTGCCCTCGGCACCAGCGAGGTCACGCTGCTCGAATTGACCTCGGCCTATGCCGCCTTTGCGTCCGGCGGCATCGGCGCCTGGCCTTACGGCATCGTCGAGATTCGCGACGCGCATGGCGGCGTGCTTTATCGCCGCGACGGTCCCGGCCCGGGCCGCGTGATCGATCCCGAGATCGCGGGCACGATGAATCACCTGCTGACCGGCGTCATCACCTACGGCACCGGCAAGGCCGCGCGGCTCGACCGGCCGGCGGCCGGCAAGACCGGCACGACCCAGGATTC
>CAYMNX010000757.1:0-2549 GCA_964391905.1 uncultured Rhizobiaceae bacterium | reverse complement strand
TGGTCTTGAAGCCGCTTGCGCCGGATTTGCGTGCGGGCGCGGGCAACCAGGTCGTTGCGATCGAGCGGGCGAACGAGGTAGTCGGTCGCCCCGAGATCGAGCCCCTTGGCAAGGCGCGGCAGTTCGTCCGCATCGGCGATGAGGAGAATCGGGACGAGGCGGCTCGGCTCATTGGCCCGGAGCTGCGAGACGACACGCAGGGCATCGACCTTGCCGGGCATGCTGAGGATGACGAGGTCGACCGTCCCATCGCAGGAGGCGGCAAGCTCTTCGGCCTTGGTCGGCCGCACGATCTCGCCGGTAAGCGAAGCCAGAATATCGACGATGCGCGCGCTCGCCAGGGGATTCTCTTCCCACAAGAGAATGCGCGCCGGATCGGTGTTCTCTTGCGGCGGATCGTTGTCGAAGAGTGAATTGAAGCGGCCGCAGACGTCTTCGCGATGGCGCCACTCTTCCATCATGCGGCGCAAGCGAACGAGGGAGCGCACGCGCGCGAAGAGCGCCGTATCGTTGACGGGCTTGGTCAGGAAGTCGTCGACCCCCGCCTCGAGGCCGCGCAAGCGATCGGAGGGTTCGGACAAGGCCGTGACCATGACCACTGGGATATCGGCCGTGCGCGGATCGGCCTTGAGGCGGCGGCAGGTCTCGAAACCGTCCATGCGCGGCATCATCACGTCGAGCAGGATGAGATCGGGATGCTCTTGATGGGCGACGCGAAGCGCCGCCATGCCGTCGCTGGCGCTCAGGACCTGATAGTATTCGCTCGAGAGTTTGGCCTCGAGAACCTTGACGTTCAATTCGACGTCATCGACTACGAGTATGCGCGCAGACATCGGCTGCTTTCACTGGTTGATCCGGCTTAGGCGCAGAACCTCGCAACGGTTTGAAGGAAATTCGCCACCGAGATCGGCTTGGCGATGTAGCCTTCGCAACCGCCTTCGCGGATTTTCTCCTCATCGCCCTTCATCGCGAACGCGGTCACGGCGATGATCGGAATGGCCTTGAGATCGTCGTCCTCCTTGATCCACTTCGTCACTTCGAGGCCCGAGACTTCGGGCAGCTGAATATCCATCAAAATGAGATCGGGATGGTGCTGGCGCGCGAGCTGCAGCGCTTCCATGCCATCTTTGGTTTGCAGGATGTCGTAGCCATGCGCCTCGAGAAGATCATGAAAGAGCTTCATGTTGAGGTCATTGTCTTCGACGATCAGTACCCGCTTCGTCATCATCCGATCCTTGCTGGCCGCACGCGCTCAATCCACCGCCGGCACGTCATTTTAAGGCCGCAGTCGTTAAAAGAGCATCGATGAGCGCACACCCCGCCGAGACGCCCCCTCGTGCGCTATCTATAGGTTAGTTAATGTTAAGATTCGCTTAACAACCGCATGGGAGCGGCAATGCGCATCGGGGTCGATATCGGCGGCACCAAGATCGAGGCGGCGGCGCTCGACCGGGACGGCTCGATTCGGCTGCGGCGGCGACAACCGACCCCTGCGGGCGATTACGCGGCGACGATCGCGACGGTCAAGGCGCTGATCGAAGGAATCGAACGGGAACTCGGCCATCGCGCCAGAGTCGGCGTCGCCATACCGGGCGCATTCTCGACAGCGACCGGCCTCGTGAAGAACGCCAACTCGACCTGTCTCATCGGCCGGCCTTTCGACCGTGATCTCACCGCCGCGCTCGGTCGGCCGCTGCGCTTTGCCAATGACGCGAATTGCTTTGCCTTGAGCGAAGCGATTGATGGCGCGGCGCAAGGTGCGGCGGTCGTCTTCGGCGTCATCCTCGGCACGGGTGTGGGCGGCGGCATCACGGTGGGAGGGCGGCTCCTTGTCGGCGCCAACGCCATCGCCGGGGAATGGGGCCATTCGCCCCTGCCCTGGCCGCGCGATGACGAGCGCCCCGGGCCCCTTTGCTATTGCGGCAAGCATGGCTGCATCGAGACCTTTCTGTCGGGCCCCGCGATGGCGCAAGACCATTTTGCCGCGACCGGCCAGCGCGCCGCACCGAGCGCGATTGCGGCGCAAGCCGAGGCGGGCGACGATGCCGCGCAGGAGACGCTTGCGCGCTATGTCGACCGGCTCGCCCGCGGCCTCGCCATGGTCATCAACCTCCTCGACCCCGATGCGATCGTCCTCGGCGGCGGCCTCGGCCAGATCGCGGCACTCTATCGCGCCGTGCCCGCGCGCTGGGGCGCCTATGTCTTCTCGGACGGGGTCGCGACCAAATTGGTGGCCCCGCGCTGGGGCGATTCGAGCGGCGTACGCGGCGCCGCATGGCTGTGGTCACCCGACGAAATTCCTTGAGTAGAAATCCCTAGAGCGTCAGCAACTCGGCTTGGGCAGCGCCTCGATCTCATCGAGCTTGGCGCGCAGGACGTAATCGCCATAGTCGAGCGCCATCTCTTGTGAGACGCCGTTATCGAGCAGCCGCATGCTGAGCTCGTAATCGGGCGTATCCGCATCGGAATTGCCGGCATCGGCCGGAAAGAAGGCGAGTCGGATGCGCCAGGACGGACGTTGCAGCAAGGGGCTGTCCAAAGGCTTCTCC
>CAYMNX010000756.1:0-7499 GCA_964391905.1 uncultured Rhizobiaceae bacterium | reverse complement strand
CCGAGGCGCTGCGCATGGGAGAGCGAGGTGCCTTCGACCAGCACGGCATCGGTGGCATCCGCTCCCGCCTTCTTCGCACGGGCGATGAGATCGCTCAAAAGCGAGAGCGCGTCGGTCGAATCCTGCTTTCCTGGCGGCATGGCATCCTCGCGAGAGTTCCTGAAGATATAGCGACCCCCGCCGTTGCCGTCATCCCGGCGGCTTCAGGGCTCGAGCCGCCACACCACCCCCTCGCGCGTGGTGCGATCCTCGAGGTCGAGCGGGGTCGGCACGGTGTAGCGCGCAATCGCGCGAAGGCCGCTCTTCGGCAGGTAGGTGCGGCCGGGATCGCCCAGCAGGATCGTGGTGCCGTTCCGCGCGAGCGCGCGCAGCCATTCCGTCAGCCGCGCGGCCAAAAGCCGTTCGTAGCACAGATCGCCGACGAGAATGGTCTGCCACGCGGCCGTCGCGCGGCCGATCACATCGGCCGTCTCGACCATAACCGCGACATCGTTGAGCGTGGCGTTGAGCGCGATCGCCGCCGCGGCGAAGCCATCGATCTCGGCCGCGGTCGCCTCCTGCGCGCCGGCCTTCATCGCGGCGATCGCGACGAGGCCCGAGCCCGCGCCGAAATCGAGCACGGCTTGCCCCGCGACGCTCTCTCGATGATCGAGGAGATAGCGCGCCAGCGCCTGGCCGCCGGCCCAGGCGAAAGCCCAATAGGGCGGCGGCAATTGCGTCTGCTCCAGGCTTGCCTCGGTCGCGTGCCACAAAGGCGTGACCTCGGTCGCGAGATGGAGGCGAATTTCCGGGACGAGCGGCGGCGCCGCGATCGCCGTATGGGCGCGGATGAACGAGGCCGCGTCAGACGACATGCGCGGCGATGATGCCGAAGAGCAGGAGCCAACCGGTCACGCGGTTGGATTTGAATTTCTTGAGGCAATCGGCCTGGCTCTCGGTGTCGATCCGCGCCGCTTGCCAGAACAGCTGAGCGAGCACCAGCACCAGCGCGATGCGATAGGGCCAGCCCAAGCCCGCCGCTTCGCCCGCCGCGGCCCAAAGCAGCACGGCCACGACATAAAAGAGAAAGAGGAACGGCCGCGTGCGCGCGCCCAGCGCCAGCGCCGAGGATTTGACTCCGATCAGCTCGTCATCCTCCTTGTGTTGATGCGCATTGATCGTTTCGTAGCCGAGCGTCATGGCAATACCGCCGCTATAGAGCAAGAGCGGCGCCCAGGAGAGCTCGCCCTTGACCGCCGTCCAGCCCATCAGCGCGCCCCAATTGAAATTGAGGCCTAAGAAGAATTGCGGCCAATAGGTGATGCGCTTCATGAAGGGATAGGTCGCGATCAGCAGGATCACGAGGAAGCCGAGCGCGATCGAGAGCGTGTTGAGCGAGAAGAGGATCGCCGCGCCGATCGCGAGCTGCAGGATCATGAAGCGGATCGCGCCCTTGACGCTGACGGCGCCGCTCGGGATCGGCCGCACCCGCGTGCGCTCGACCTTGATGTCGAAATCGCGATCGACGATGTCGTTGAAGGTGCAGCCGGCGCCGCGCATCACCATCGCGCCGATGCCGAAGAGCGCGATCAAGCGCCAATCGGGCCAGGCCTCGGCTGCGAGCGCGATGCCCCACCAGCACGGGAAGAGCAGGAGCCAGGTGCCGATCGGGCGATCGAGCCGGGCGAGCCGCGCATAGGGACGGAGCGCCGCGGGCAGATAGAGATCGACCCAGTCGCCGGCGCGGATATCGGTGCGGAGCTCGGCCATGGCGCGAGGATGGCGGGCCGCCGTGCTAAGCTCAAGCGGCGATGTGAAATCCTTTGGCGCCGCCGAAGGCCAGTTGAAGCACTAAGACGCCAAGGCACCAAGAAACTCCTTTGTGTCTTTGTGCCTTCGTGGTTCTTAAGCAGCAGCGAGTTGATTTTTCAATGGATCAAAAGCCGCAAGCGCGATTGTTCGTCGAGGCCGCATTATCGGACGGCGCGGCGCTCGAGCTCGCGCCCGAGCAGGCGCATTACCTGCGCTCGGTGCTGCGCCTGAAGGAGGGGGAGGCGGTCGCGCTTTTCAACGGCCGCGACGGCGAGTTTCGCGCGCGGATCGCATCCCTGGCGCGTGGCCGCTGCGCCGTCGCGGTCGAGACGCAATTGCGGGAGCAGGCGGATGAGGCCGATCTCTGGCTGGTTTTCGCGCCGATCAAGCGCGCGCGCATCGATCTTCTGATCGAGAAGGCGACCGAGCTTGGCGCCGCCGCGCTGCTCCCGGTGATGACGCGCCATACCATGGTCGAGCGCGTCAATCTCGAGCGACTGCGCGCCCATGCGATCGAGGCGGCGGAGCAGAGCGAGCGTCTCACCGTGCCGGAAATCCGCGCGCCCGAGGCGCTCGATCACTTGTTGGCGAGCTGGGAACCGGCGCGCCGCCTCATGCTTTGTGACGAATCAGGGACAGCGCCGCCGATCGCGGCCGCGCTTCAGGGGCAGAGCGCCGTGCGCTGGGCCTTGCTGATCGGGCCTGAAGGCGGCTTCGAGCCGGGAGAGCTTGACGCGTTGAAGAAACTCCCCTTTGTTTGCCCGGTCAGTTTGGGTCCGCGTATCCTTCGCGCCGATACGGCAGCGCTCGCGGGCCTTGCCGTGTTGCAGGCGTTGATTGGGGATGCGGCGCGCTGACGCGCGCCGGCGAACAGGGGTCTGGGGTCTTACCACCGATGTCGGCACCATCGCATTCCGGCGGCGCTCCGATCACCGACAAGCGACAGCTCGTCGAGTATCTTGCCGCGGGCTGCAAGCCGGTAACGGATTGGCGCATCGGCACCGAGCACGAGAAATTCGTCTTCCGCCGCGCCGATCTCCGCCCCGTTCCTTACGAGGGCGCGGATGGCATCCGCGCGCTGCTCGAAGGCCTCTGCCGCTTCGGCTGGCAGCCGGTGCTCGACGGCGACAATATCGTCGGCCTTTCCGATCATGGCGACGGCGCGATCTCGCTGGAGCCGGGTGGGCAGTTCGAATTGTCGGGCGCGCCGCTCGACAGCATCCATCAGACCTGCGCCGAGGTGCAGACGCATCTCCATCAGGTGCGCGAGGTGACGGAAGAGCTGGGGCTCGGCATGCTCGGGCTCGGCTTCCTGCCGAAATGGACGCGCGAGGATTGCTACTGGATGCCGAAGCGGCGCTATGCGGTGATGCGGCGCTACATGCCGACGCGCGGCAAGCTCGGCATCGACATGATGCTTCGCACCTGCACGGTGCAGGTCAATCTCGATTTCGCGAGCGAGGCCGATATGGTGCTGAAGGCGCGCGTCTCGCTCGCGCTGCAGCCGCTGGCGGTCGCGCTCTTTGCCAACTCGCCCTTCGTCGAAGGCAAGCCCTCGGGCTATCTCTCCTATCGCAGCCATGTCTGGACCGATGTCGATCCCGATCGCTCGGGGCTCTTGCCCTTCGTCTTCGAGGAGGGCTTCGGCTTCGAGCGCTATGTCGACTATATGCTCGACGTGCCGATGTATTTCGTCTATCGCGGCGGCAATTACATCGATGTCGCCGGCCAATCCTTCCGCGATTTCATGAACGGAAAGCTGCCGGGCTTGCCCGGCGCGGTGCCGACGATGAGCGACTGGTCGGATCATCTGACCACGGTTTTTCCCGAGATCCGCATCAAGCGCTACATGGAGATGCGCGGCGCCGATGGCGGTCCGTGGCGCAGCCTCTGCGCGCTGCCGGCGTTCTGGACCGGGCTCCTCTACGATCGCGAATCCTTGGGCGCCGCCTGGGATCTGGTGCGCGACTGGAGCGAAGAGGAGCGCCAGTATCTCCGCGACGAGACGCCGAAGCTCGGCCTCAAAACGCCGTTCCGCGGCAAGAAGCTCGCGGAAATCGCGCTCGCCGTTCTCGATCTTTCGCGCGCGGGCCTGCGCCGGCGCGCGCGCCTCGACAGCACCGGCCAGGATGAGAGCCACTTCCTCACGCCCCTCGTCGAGGCGGCGCATGCCGGCAAGACGCCGGCCGAGCGCCTGCTCGACGACTACGCGACGCGCTGGCGCGGCCGCGTCGACCCCGTCTATGTCGAAGGCGCTTATTGAGCGCCGGTGTGATCCAGCTCACATCGCCGCGCCCAAAGAGCCGTTAGCTTCCCTCTCAACACGCGTTGCCTTGCGCGGGGCAAGGACCCGAAAAGCGCGGCTGAGCTGTTTTAGCCGCGGCGCAAGGCACATGACCAAGATGGGGAAGATCAGCGATGCCGACCGAAAGTCAACGCGCCGAGACGATCGTGCTTCATGCCGGCTACCGCCGCGACCCTGCGACCAACGCCGTCGCCGTGCCGATCTATCAGACGACCTCCTATCAATTCGATTCGCCGGAGCACGCCGCCAATCTCTTCGCCTTGAAGGAGCTCGGCAACGTCTACTCGCGGATCATGAATCCGACGCAGGCCGTGCTCGAGGAGCGGATCGCGGCCCTGGAAGGCGGCGTTGCCGCGCTCGCGCTCGGCTCGGGCCAGGCGGCCTCGCTCATCGCCGTGCAGAATATCTGCCATGCCGGCGATAATTTCGTCTGCTCGACCGACATCTATGGCGGCACCTGGAACCTCTTCAAGAACACGTTCGGGGCGATGGGCATCGAGTGCCGCTTCGTCGATCCGGCGGATCCCGAGAACTTCCGCCGCGCCACCGATGCGAGGACGCGCTGCTATTACGGCGAGACGCTGCCCAATCCGAAGCTCACGATCTTTCCGATCGCCGAGGTGGCGAAGATCGGCCGCGCGCTCGGCGTGCCGCTCATCATGGACAACACGGCATCGCCGATTCTGTGCCAGCCGATCCGGCACGGTGCCGCCATCACCATGCATTCGATGACGAAATATATCGGCGGCCACGGCACCTCGATCGGCGGCATCATCGTCGATGGCGGCAATTTCGATTGGGCGGCGCATCCCGACCGCTTCCCGATGCTCAACGAGCCCGATCCGTCCTACCACGGCGCCATCTGGACCGAGGCGGTGAAGCCCTTGGGGCCGATCGCCTACATCATCAAGGCGCGCGTCACCTTGCAGCGCGATCTCGGCGCCAGCATGTCGCCCTTCAACGCCTTCCTCTTCATCCAAGGGCTTGAGACCCTGCCGCTCCGGATGCGCGAGCATTGCCGCAACGCCGAGATGGTCGCCGCCTATCTCGACACGCATCCGAAGATCACCAAGGTGATCTATCCGAGCATCATGGGCGGCGAAGCGCGGCGCCGCGCCGATCTCTATCTCGGCGGCCGCTTTGGCGCGCTCATCGGCTTCGAGCTCAAAGGCGGCAAAGAAGCGGGGCGCCGCTTCATCGCGGCGCTAAAGATGTTTTACCACGTCGCCAATATCGGCGATGCGCGCTCGCTCGCGATTCATCCGGCGACGACCACGCATTCGCAGCTCACGGCGGAAGAGCAGGCGCGAAGCGGCGTCACCGAAAGTTACGTCCGCCTCTCGATCGGCCTCGAGCATATCGAGGACATCCTCGCCGATCTCGACCAGGCACTCGCGAAGGCGTAGCGATCCGATTAGCTCCTCTCCGCCGCGAAGCGGGGGAGAGGGCTAGCGGGGACGCTTCACGCGCCGAATTCGATGAACTTATTGCGGATGCGGCAACAGCGGCAGAGCGTGCCTACGAGCCTTCTTCTGGTTCTACAAGCACAATCATGCCGTACCTTTGTGGAGGATGATCGAGTTCAGATTCAAGCAAAGCGGCGATTCGTTCATAGAGCCGACGAATTATCAAATGATCACGGCGCCAATCCAGTAAGTCACTAAATGCATCAATGGCATGTTTTTCGACTTTAGCTGCCACGGGATATCTGCCCGCCCATTCATTCATAAGTGAGAGAATGGTCGCCACGCGTGTTTCGTCATCGGTGAGGGCGATTTTCGCCCGTGCTGCCAATTTGATCAGATCGTGAGTTCTTAAACCCTTGTCTAATTCGGTCTGAGAAATCAAACCAGGATTATCGGCTACGATGAGCCCCTTGAGCAGATTCTCGATGGCAAAGCCGTATAAGAGCTCAGCAGGCCGAAAGACTGGGGAATCAGCTTTGATCTCGGCCATGCCTGTACTTTCCACATCATAAGATGCCTCATCCAATGCCTTTTCATATTCGTCCGCGGCGTCAGTTTGATCTCGAAAAACAATTTCCGCCGCACGCATCAATTTCTGAGCGGATGAGAACCAAAAAGTTGGATATTGCCCAGCTTCAAACAGAAATTGCCGTAATTCGTCATGTAGTGCCATTCATCGATCCTTAGCCATTAAGGAGATGAGCGAGGCTAGTGCCCGTCACGGCGAAGACGACGATTAAAGCGAATACCAGAAGAGCGCCAACGATTCCATCTCCTTGGAGCGGTCCAAGGCGTAACTTACAACTGTTCAAGATAGAAAAATAGTTTGGGCGCATTGAGGAACCTCGGCACGCACAAGGACCATCGCATCCTTGCGGTGAAGGGGTTCCTCGGAACGCTATCCCTGCATTGGCGCAGCGAGAAACGAGATTAAGAACCGAGTAAAATCAAACCCACAGCGGCAGGGTCCACCAACGGGCATGCATCGGGGCACGCGTGAGGTTGTCGGGGAACTGACAACGCTCATAGTGTTGGAATCTCTGAGTGCAAAGTCAAGTTTTAACATGCGAATCGAAACCGGTTGGCGAAGGTCAGAGTGGCATCGCTGTCACCACTCTACGGCGACGAGTCGATCCCGCTATTCAGCACAATCCCCGCATGCCGCGCGATGAAATCGCCGAGGCGCTTTTGGCCCGCGCCGCCGTCGGACGCGGCATGGCTCGCGGAGAAATCGGCGCCCGTCGTGAGCGCGGCCGCGGAGTAGGAGCGCGCGGCGCCGTAATAGCGCGGCGGCGCCTGCTCGTTGCCGGGCAGCCAGATGCGCTCATGCGCGGCATCACTCGATGCGACGATCGTGAGGCCGCGCAGCTTTAAGAGCAGCGCCGCATGCTCCGCGCGGCAGCCGACGAGGCGGCCGAAGCGGCCGTCGCTGGTCTTCAGCAGCGCGTGGCTGTGCGAGCCGAGGATGAGCCAGGCATCATCGAGATGATCGAGCGCCGCGAGCCAGAATTTCTCGCGCGCGCGCCAATCGAGCGCCGGCTTGTCGCTCGCCCGCGCCGCGAGGCGGAAGAAGATCATGATCGCCTCGCGGTTGAGCCAGGCGCGGAGGACCTTGACCGCGGCAGGCGCGACCGCGCTCCAGGCCTCGCGCTTGACGCGCGGGTCTTCGTAATGCTGCAAGAGAAAGCCGATGATCGCCTCTCTTGCGAGGGTGGGCGGCGCTTCCTCGCGCCAGGGCAAGAGCAGCGTCTCGGCGACGCGCGCGCGGATCGCGGCGATCAAGCCCGCGGCGAGATCGGGCGGCGCGGCGCTGGCATCAAAGGCCCCGGCGTGGCGCGCGAAATCGATAAGGCGTGTCGCGAGCGCCGTCTCGTCCTTGAGCCGCGGCCGGATTTCCGCGGCGAGCGCGCCCAAGGCCGCGAGCGCAAAGCCGCCGG
>CAYMNX010000755.1:0-1576 GCA_964391905.1 uncultured Rhizobiaceae bacterium | reverse complement strand
AACCGGGTGGTAAGATTGGCTACGCCGCACCGCATCGTTGTGCATCATAATCCGCTGCCGACGAGCCATATCAGCAACGGCCGCAAGGCCGCGCCGCCCAATATGAAGGACTGGGTCGCCGCGGACTCGCTCGAGGATATGGACAAGAACGGCGTCGCGACCGCCGTGCTGTCGCTCAATCACCCCGTCATCGTCTGGCCCAGCGATCAAAGCGCGGCGCGCAAGCAGGCGCGGGAATGGAACGAGTTCATGACGCGGCAGGGCCAGGAACATCCCGGCCGCTTCGGCACCTTCGCGGTGCTGCCGATCCTCGATGTCGACGGCTCGCTGCGCGAGATCGAATACGCGCTCGACACGCTCAAGGCCGACGGCATCAACATGATGACCAATATCGGCGATAAATGGTTGGGCGATCCCTACTACTTTCCCCTCTTCGAGGAGCTCAACCGGCGCAAGGCGGTGATCTACACCCACCCGCACGCGCCCAATTGCACCGCCAATATGATGATGCCGACGATCAACGATTCGGTGATCGAGTTCGCGACCGATACCGCCCGCGCCATCGGCCGCATGCTCTTCACCGGCGCCGCGCATAAATTCAAGGACATCAAATTCATCTTTTCCCATGCCGGCGGGACGATGCCCTTCATCCTCGAGCGCTACACGCGCCATCCCTTGACCGACAAGAAGCTTGCCGATCTCGTTCCCGACGGTGTTATCAATTACCTTAAGCGCTTCTATTACGATACGGCGCAGGCCGCGCATCCTTACGCCATGGCCTCGATCACCAAATTCGTCGCCATCACGCAATTCCTGTTCGGTACGGATTTCCCCTTCCGCAATGCCGAGGATCACGTCAACGGCTTGCGCGAATGCGGCTTCTCCGAAAGCGATCTCAAAGCGATCGAAAGCGAAAATGCGAAACGGCTTCTGCCGCGCTGGCGGTAGTGCTCTTGGAGAAAGACGGTTCATGGAGCACCGTCATTGCGAGCGAAGCGAAGCAATCCAGGAGGCCGTACACGCCGCCCTGGATCGCCGCGTCGCTACGCTCCTCGCGATGACGTCCCTATCACCGAATTATGATTCCGGGTACTAGATTTGTGAGCGCGCTCCTTATCGTCACCCCTGCACGAGCGGGAATCCAGGGCGACTGCAGATCATTTCCTCTGGCTTCCCGCTTTCATGGGAATAACGGGGGTCTGCGATCATGACAAACCGGCTGCGCGGGCTCGTCATTCCGGTCGTGCTGATCGCGCTCTGGGAAATCGGCGCCCGCGTCGGCACGTTGCCGCCCGATACGATGTCGCAGCCCTCGGTCATCGTCGCCGCGGGTTGGGAGGCGTTGCGCGACGGGTCGCTTCTCGTCGCGACGGCGCAGACCTTTCAGACGGCGCTCCTCGGCCTCGCGCTCGGCGCGGTGATCGGCATCGCCCTCGGGAGCTTGATCGGGCTCTCGCCCGTGCTCGAGGCAATCATCGGACCGACGCTCGATACGATCCGGCCGGTGCCGGCCGTCGCGCTCATCCCCTTGGCGCTGCTCATCTACGGCTTCGGCATTCGGATGGAGGTGCTGGTC
>CAYMNX010000754.1:0-6840 GCA_964391905.1 uncultured Rhizobiaceae bacterium | reverse complement strand
AGCTTTTTGCCGGCGCCAGTCCGAGGCCTCCTTCGTCACCGTCGATACCGAATTCATGCGCGATCGGACCTTCTGGCCGATCCTGTGCCTCGTTCAGATCGCCGGGCCCGACGAGGCGGCCATCATTGATCCGCTGGCGCCCGGCATCGATCTGGCACCGCTTTTTGTGCTCATGGCAGATCCGCGCGTGCTCAAGGTCTTCCATGCCGCGCGCCAGGACATCGAGATCTTCTTCAATTTGACCGGCTCCGTCCCGGCCCCGCTCTTCGATACGCAGATCGCCGCGATGGTTTGCGGCTTCGGCGAGGCGGCGAGCTATGAGACGCTGGCCGGGCGGCTGGCGGGCGCCACCATCGACAAGTCGTCGCGCTTTACCGATTGGTCGCATCGGCCCTTGACCGAGCGTCAGCTGCGCTACGCCGTGGCCGACGTGGTGCCGCTGCGCACCGTCTACGAGAAGCTCGCGGCGCGCTTGGCGAAGACCGGCCGCTCCCGCTGGCTCGATGAGGAACTGGGGTCGCTGACCGATCCCGCAACCTATCGTCTCGACCCGGCGCTCGCGTGGCGGCGATTGAAGGTGCGCTCCAACAACCGCCGCCTTCTGGCGCTGGCTCAGGCGCTCGCCGCCTGGCGCGAGACGACCGCGCAGCAGCGCGATCTGCCGCGCAGCCGCATCCTGCGCGATGAATCGCTGCTCGAGATCGCGGCGCATGCGCCGCGCAGCGCCGCCGAGCTTGCCCGCTCGCGCGGCCTCGGCAAGGGCTTTGCCGAAAGCAAATTCGGCACGGAGATCTTGGCCGTGATCGAAGGCGTCTTGGCGCTGCCCGAAAGCCAATATCCCGAACCCACGCCGCGGCGCGAGCCGCCGCAGGGGATCGGTCCGCTGATCGATCTTCTCCGCGTGCTCCTGAAGCTGCGCTCGGAGGAAAACGACGTGGCGCCGCGCCTCATTGCCGATACCGAGGATCTGGAGCTCTTGGCCGCCGATGACCGCGCGCCGATCAAGGCGCTGTCCGGCTGGCGACATGAGATTTTCGGCCGCGACGCGCTCGCCTTGAAGCATGGTCGGCTTGCGCTCACCGCAGCCGGCAAGCGCATCCGCCTCGTGCGGCTCGATGCGCCGGCAAGCGAAGCCGCACAGTAGGCGCTGCGCTTTCCGCTCACCTTCCTATCCGGTTAGCGCCGATCGATTCGACCCGTTCTGATCCTGCGAGGCGCACCCATCGGGATCGGGTGCGATCGAGGCGGGATGCGAACAGACGCAGCAATATCCGACAAGTCAGCGGCGACGATTGACCTAGCTTTGTCGTAGCGATGAGCGGCACGACACTGATTTGCCTCAAGCCTCACTTTTCACGTTCGACCTGAAGCGCCCCCATGAGCCGGGCGCGCCGCTTAAGACGCTCTTAGTCGGCTACCCCAGGAGAAGCGGATATGATCTCTGCGGCATTTCCGTACAAGAAGCAGCGGCGGCGGATCCTCGGCAGGGAGATGGCGTATGTCGAGATCGGAGAGGGCGACCCGATCGTGCTGCTGCACGGCAATCCGACCTCGTCATATCTCTGGCGCAACGTGCTGCCATACCTGCTGCCACTGGGCCGCTGCATCGCCCCCGACCTGATCGGCATGGGCGATTCCGAGAAGCTGCCCGACAGTGGCCCCGGCTCGTATCGCTTCGTCGAGCACCGCCGCTACCTCGACGCTCTGCTCGAAGCCCTCGATGTGCGCGAGCGGGTCACCTTCGTCGTCCATGACTGGGGCTCGGCCCTCGGCTTCGACTGGGCCAACCGCCATCGCGAGACTGTGAAGGGAATCGCGTTCATGGAGGCGATCGTGGCGCCGCAGGGCCGGGACCACTGGGACAAGATGGGAATGCGACAAGCTTTGGAGGCGCTGCGTTCGGAATCCGGCGAAGCGATGGTTCTGCAGAACAACTATTTCATCGAAGAGATCCTGCCGAACGCCATCCTGCGCAAGCTCTCCGATGAGGAGATGGCGGAATATCGACGGCCGTTCGCCGAGCCTGGCGAGGGACGACGGCCGACGCTGACCTGGCCACGCGAGATCCCCATTGAAGGCGAGCCCGCCGACGTCACCGCGATCGCGACTGAATATGCGGATTGGCTGGGCAAGAGCAACGTGCCGAAGCTGTTCCTGAAAGCGGAGCCGGGCGCGATCCTTACCAACGACAGGCTGGTAAAGCTCGTCCGCGAATGGCCGGCGCTGACCGAGAAGACCGTGGCGGGAATCCATTTCGTTCAGGAAGATTCGCCGCACGAGATCGGGCGGGCCGTGGCCGGCTGGATGGAGTCGCTTCGCTGACCGAAGCCATGAAGGGGCATGGGGCATCTGGCGTCAGAGCTGGCGCGGCGCCGACGAGCCGCATCCGAGAGATAGTCGGCTTGATTGGCGTGGTCAGCGTGCCGGCCGCTTGAATGCCCTGCGCGCGCGTTCGACTTCGGCGCGAACGACGCAGTTCTCGACGTGATCGTTGATCAGCCCCATGGCTTGCATGAACGCATAGATCGTGGTCGGCCCGACGAAACTCCAGCCCTGTTTCTTGAGCTCCTTCGACAACGCCACCGATGCCGCTGAGGTCGAAGCTGTCTGCGGTTTCGCGAGCTGCGCCGCCGCGGGCTCGTACCGCCACAGGAATGCGGCGAGCGAACCCTCGCGCTTCACGATCTCTTGCGCGCGCTGGGCATTATTGATGACCGCTTCGATCTTGGCGCGGTTGCGAATGATGCCGTCGTCCTTCATGAGCCTTTCGATGTCGCGTGCCGTGAAGCTCGCGATGCGATCGAAATCGAAGCCGTGAAAGGCTGAACGGAAGTTCTCGCGCTTGACGAGGATGGTACGCCAGCTCAGGCCCGACTGAAACGCTTCGAGGCTCAGCTTTTCGAAAAGGCGACGGTCGTCGCCGACCGGGAATCCCCATTCGCCATCATGATAGGCAAAGAACTCTGGAGCGGCAGCGGCCCAGCGGCAGCGCGCCTTACCGTCGGGACCGATGATCGTCATGGGTTGCGCTTGCATCACCGTCGCCGGTCGGTTTGCCAAGATCGGACAGGTGAGTAACATAAATTCTCGACGGAATTATAATGAGCTTCTTGGCGCAAGCAGAAAGGATCCGGCCGATGGTCAAGAGCTTCGATCACGTCACGATCGTCGTGCGCGACGTTGATAAGGCGAAGACCTTCTTCGCGTTACTGGGATTCAGGGAGACCAAGGTGGCGATCGTGACCGGCAAGGTCATGGAGGATTATATGGGTGTCGCGGGGATCGAGGCGGATCACATAACCCTCGCGCTCGAGAACGTCACGCCCCACACCGAGGTGCAGCTGCTGCATTACCGCCAGCCGCCTCCCCTGCCCGACCCGAACATCGACCATCTCAATAAGCTCGGGTTCAATCATGTGTGCTTCGCCGTCGACAACCTCGATGCCGAAATCACGAAGCTCAAGGCGGCAGGGGTCGAGCTGCGCAATCACGTGATGGATTTTCATGACCGCAAACTAGTCTTCCTGCGCGGCCCCGAGGACATCACGGTGGAATTGGCCGAGTGGCATTGACGTCGCATCCTCCTTTTATGCGCTGCGGTTCCGGCCCCGCGTTGCGCGTTCGGCGCCACATAGACCAAGAATCATAACCGGCTTGACTCGCAACGCGAGTCGCCGAGCGTTGTCGAAGAGATTCGACGCTCCGCAGCGTTCACGTCCGCTGCCGTAAGGCGATGGTAACGATCCCTACGCGCAACTGTCATCGAGTGGCGATAGGCTCCGTCAAAATCTTGATGGCTCCATCCAACCTTGAAGCGGGCTGCGCAACATGACCACATCAGACAGAAAGTCTACTTCCGACAACAACGCCAACCACGAGCTCAGTCGTCGCAAGCTCCTCGCCGCCGCCGGCATTGGCGGCGGGGCGATGGTGACGGCATCGGTCTTCGGCGCTGGAAAAGCCGCGGCCGAACGGCCCGATTCTCGGCCCCACGATCCCGGATCCTCGTCTTTCGATCCGGTGACAACGCCGCCGGTCGCGGGCCTCCATCTGCAGTTCGGCGCCGACGCATCCTCGCAAATGGTCGTGTCGTGGCACACGCTGCAGCCCGTCGACCGACCCCGCGTCTTGCTCGGCACGCTCGAGGGCGAGCTTCACCAAACCGTCGCGGCCGAAGAGAGGAGCTACACCGACGCACAGTCGGGCCAAGTCGTTTACGCCTATCATGCGAAGCTCAACCGATTGGACGACGACCGGGCGTATTTGTATGGCGCGCTGCATGACGGCGCCGAGCCGCAATTCGGCACGTTCCGCACCGCGCCCAAGGGGCGAGTGCCTTTCACCTTCACGAGCTTCGGCGACCAGGGTACGCCCACGCTGGGCAAGGTCTTCGTGCCGCCGGCCGGCGTGACGCTGCCGAACCCGCCTTTCGTCAACGACAATCTCGGCGCGCCGGCGGGGGCCGATACCACGCTGGGGGTGGAGCGGGTGGCTCCCCTGTTCCATCTCCTCAATGGCGATCTCTGCTACGCCAATCTTGCCACCGACCGCGTGCGCACCTGGTGGGATTTCTGGACGAACAACAGCCGCAGCGCGCGCAACCGCCCCTGGATGCCGGCGGCCGGCAATCACGAGAATGAGCTTGGCAACGGTCCGATCGGCTATCGCGCCTATCAGACCTATTTCTCGCTGCCGCAAGCGGGTGGCCAAACCGATGTGACGCGCGGGCTTTGGTATTCCTTCACCGCCGGCTCGATGCGCGTGATCAGCCTCGCCAATGACGATATCGTCTACCAGGACGGCGGCAATTCCTATGTGCGCGGCTATTCGGGTGGCGCGCAGAAAGCCTGGCTCGAGCGGGAATTGGCGGCGGCGCGTGCCGATCGCGACATCGATTGGGTCGTTGTGGTGATGCATCAGGTCGCGATCTCGACGGTCGACCAATTCAACGGCGCGGATCTCGGCATCCGGCAGGAATGGGTCCCGCTGTTCGACAAATACGGCGTCGACCTCGTGGTCTGCGGTCACGAGCACCACTATGAGCGCTCGCACCCGATCCGCGGACAGCAAAAGAATGTCACGCTGACGCCGATTCCGGCGGCAACCCGCACCGACGTGATCGACACGACCAAGGGAACGGTGCACATGGTGATCGGCGGCGGCGGAACCTCCGCGCCGTCGAACCAACTGTTCTTCAACCCGCCGGCCTGCCGCGTCATCACCGCCGTGACCGCACCCGATCCGGTGACCGGCAAGCGTGCGCCGGTCTATGTGCGCGAGGACGCGCCCTGGTCGGCGGTGCGGAACGCCGCGCATTCCTATGGCTTCGCGGCTTTCGCTCTCGACCCGGGATCGCATCGCGGCGACTTCACCACGATCACCGTCACCTACTACGACATCGTCGGGACGGATGGTCAGCTGGCGCCGTTCGAAACTTTCACCCTGCGCCGCCCGCGCCGCGACTAATACTCGTGGCGCGCCCCGTGCCTCCCCCTTCAGGCTGAGGGGGAGGACGAAAGCGGCGAGTACGACGGCCGCCTTCTAAGACGGGCGATGCGTCGTCGACGTTTTCAACGAAGCGTCGTGTCCGTTGCTCCTCAGTTTGGCGGGAGGCGATAGTCGGCGCGCCAGCCGAGCTCGAGGCGCGCCTTGTCGGTCGCGACCTCGTCATTCGGCTCGGCGATGTTATAGATGCCCGGCGCACCGCGCTCGACGGCGAGCAGTGCCGCATAGGCGGCGGCATCTACGTGAACGGGCGATAATCCCGAAGCAAGGTCTCTGCCCGTTCGCGGACCGTAGAGCTGGCCGTAGCGCAGCACAACGCCGGCGAGCGGCGGCGACTGCAGCACCGCCGCCTCGAGAGCGACAACACCGCCGACGCTGACGCCAGAAATTCCTTCGGCCTTGACGTCCAGCGGATGCTCTTCTGAATACGGCCTCGTCCCAGGCGCGTACACCCAGGCGATGCTTTGCGCCACCAACCGTCGAGCGCCCGCCGCAATGGCGGCGTTCACCAGGTTGCGCGTGCCTTCGCGGCGAATGCGGGCGTTGCGGGCGAGCGCCTCGTCCCGGCGGGACGCATCGCCAATTAGCGACAGATCGGTCAACTGATGAATGACGATCTGCGGCCTGGCCGCTGCGACCGCACCAGCGAGCGCTTGCGCATCGAAGACGTCGACCGCCACGGGCTCGGCACCGAGTGCGCGTAGCGCTTCCGTGCCAGCCGCGGAGCGCGCGGTGCCCGTGACATGATGGCCTGCTTCGCAAAGGAGGCGCGTCAACGGCCTCCCAATGGCGCCCGAGGCACCGGCGAGAAAAATCCGATAAGCCATCCCCACTCTCCACTGCCGCCGATTTCTTCAGCAAAGGTAGATCGGTGCCATGGCCGGATGAAGGACCAAGACTGCTCGGAAATTCTGTACCATTCGACGGCCGGCGCGCCGCAACCGTGACGCCGATTTCATATCGATGAAGTATTGCCGTAACGCGCGTTGACGCACGCTGGCGGCCGAGCTGCTTGGCAATGCCAAGCGCCTAAGCCCAACCCCGAGAGGTCTACGCCCGATGCTACCGCGACTGGGTCTCACCCGCCCCCCTATACGCTTTGCCGCTCTCGCAGCGGCTGCAGCTCTCGCTGTCGGTGCCGGCGCCTTCGCCGAAGCCGAAACAGCGCCGCCTTCCGCCGCACCAGTGGTCGCGGGTGCAGCGCCGAGTTTTGCGCCGCTGGTCAAAAAGGTGCTGCCGGCCGTCGTGAACATCTCGGCGGAGATGAACCGGGGTGCTGAATTAAGCGACCAAGCAGAAAACGATCAGGATCAAGACGAGGATCAGTATCAGGAT
>CAYMNX010000753.1:0-5496 GCA_964391905.1 uncultured Rhizobiaceae bacterium | reverse complement strand
CATCACTTGCCTCGTCACCGTGATCTACATGATCTGCACCTACAGCATGGCGTTCACGCCCGGCACGCCTTTTATCGGCGGTTTCAGTCGTGCGTTCCTGCAAGGCATCGTCAGCGATGTCGCCAAAGGCATCGGCAATCCCAATCCGCTGGCGCCGACCATTCCCGAAACCGTCTACTCGATGTTTCAGCTGACCTTCGCGATCATCACCCCGGCGCTGATCGCCGGCGCCTTCGCCGAGCGCATGAAATTCTCGGCGATGCTGTGGTTCATCGGCCTCTGGTCGATCTTCGTCTATGCGCCGGTCGCCCACTGGGTTTGGGGGCCGGGCGGCATTCTCAACAGCACCAATGACGACGCCTGGGTGAAGGTGCTCGATTACGCCGGCGGCACGGTGGTGCACGTCAATTCCGGCGTCGCCGGCTTGATGTGCGCGCTCATGCTCGGCAAGCGCAAGGATACGGGGCCGGCGCACAATGTCGTGCTGACCTTCATCGGCGCCTCGCTGCTGTGGGTCGGCTGGTTCGGCTTCAATGCCGGCTCGGCGGTCAGCGCCGGCATCCAGGCGGGCATGGCCATGACGGTGACGCAGATCGCGACCGGCATGGCGGGCCTCATGTGGATGTTCGTCGAGTGGATCCATCGCGGCAAGCCGACCGTCGTCGGCATCTGCTCGGGCGCGGTCGCCGGCCTCGTTGCGATCACCCCGGCCTCGGGCTTCGTCGGCCCGGCGGGCGCGCTCGCGATCGGCATTGTCGCCGGCTTCGTGTGCTACTCGGGCGCGGTCTGGGTGAAGGGCATCTTCGGCTATGACGATGCGCTCGACTGCTTCGGCGTTCACGCCATCGGCGGCGCGACCGGCGCCATCCTCACCGGCATCTTCGCGATCGGCGAATATGGCGGCACCTCGGGCTGGATCGAGGGCAATGGCGCGCAGGTCCTCAATCAGATCGAAGGCGTCATCATCGTCATCATTTACGATGTCATCGTGTCGCTGATCATCTTGAAGATCGTCGATGTCGTCGTCGGCCTGCGCGTCGACGAGGAGATCGAGCGCGACGGCCTCGACCTCGCGCTGCACGGCGAGACGGTTCAGTAAGGCGAGGCATCTTGTCCGACTAGTACCGCATCGTACCGATCGTTTCTCCAGGACTTGGGGGGTGCCGCTCGCGGCACCCCTTTTCTTTTTTTGCTCGCGCCTCGTATGCGTCGGCACCATGATCCGCCGGGCTTTTTATCCCGCCGAGGGCGATGTAGCTTCGCTCGTGGAGGAACATGATGAGCAACGGCACGGAGCGCGCGGCGAAGATCGCGACCGTCATCCGCGTCTCCAGCGGCAATTTTCTGGAGATGTTCGATTTCTTCGTCTTCGGCTACTACGCCGCCGCGATCGGGCGAACCTTTTTTCCGAGCGAGAGCGAATTCGCCTCGCTGATGTCGTCCTTCATGACCTTCGGCGCCGGCTTTCTGATGCGGCCCTTGGGCGCGATCTTTTTGGGCGCCTATATCGATACGCATGGCCGCCGCGCCGGCCTCATCCTGACATTGTGTCTCATGGCGGTCGGCATTTTGCTGATCGCGCTGGTGCCGGGTTATGAACGCCTCGGCTTTCTCGCGCCGCTCCTCGTCGTGGCGGGGCGCCTCGTTCAAGGCTTTTCCGCCGGCGTCGAGCTCGGCGGCGTTTCCGTCTATCTCGCCGAAATCGCGACGCCCGGGCATAAAGGCTTTTACGTAAGCTGGCAATCGGGCAGCCAGCAAGTCGCCGTCATGTTCGTCGCGCTCCTGGGCGTCGGCTTGAGCACGATCCTGCCGCCGGAGGCGATCGCACGCTGGGGCTGGCGCATCCCGTTCCTTGTCGGCTGCCTCATCATTCCGATGATCTTTCTGCTGCGCCGCGGGCTGCACGAGACCGAGGCCTTTCTCCATCGCGAGCGCCATCCGACGCCGCGCGAGATCTTTCGCTCGGTCGCAGCGCATTGGCGGCTGGTGCTGACCGGCATGCTGCTGGTGACGATGACCACGGTGTCGTTCTATTTCATCACCGCCTACACCCCAACCTTCGGCGCGTCGGTGCTGCATCTCGGCACGACCGCGAGCCTCGTCGTCACTCTCTGCGTCGGCCTCTCGAATCTCTTCTGGCTGCCGGTGATGGGCGCCCTCTCCGATCGCGTCGGCCGCCGCCCGCTGCTCATCACCTTCACGGTCCTGGCCCTCATCAGCGCCTATCCGGCGCTCCTCTGGCTCGTCGCGGCGCCTTCTTTCGCCAAGCTGCTGACGGTCGAGCTCTGGCTCTCCTTTATTTATGCGAGCTACAATGGCGCGATGGTGGTCTATCTCACCGAGATCATGCCGGAAGAGGTACGCACCGCCGGCTTCTCGGTCGCCTACAGCCTTGCGACCGCGCTCTTCGGCGGCTTCACGCCGGCGATCAGCACCTATCTCATCCATGTGAGCGACAACCGCGCGATGCCGGGGCTCTGGCTCAGCTTTGCCGCGCTTTGTGGCCTGGCGGCGGCGCTTGTGCTGGGCCATCGCCGCGCGACGCCGGTGGCGCGCGCGGCCTGACGCTACGGCGCGCGCCACAGCCGCGCGAAATCCTCGAGCTGGCTTGCCTCGAGATCGGAGACCGCCCAGAGGCTCATGCCGTCTTCGGTCCAGTGCACCATGTTGTAGCCATTGCGGGCCGCCATGGTCGGTCCGCTATTGCCGCCGCGATCGGGCCAGACATAGAGATCGATCAGATGCTTGTCGCGGCGATAGACGAGCGCCGCCACGGCGCGGCCGCCGAGATAGTCGAGCCGGCCGCCGACGAGCGGAAAATTCTCGGCGGCCAAATCCTTCACCGGCGGCGCGAAATCGAGCCTGCCGTCGAACCAGGGCTTCACCGTGTGCTGATCGCTCGAGGCGACGTCCTCGAGATGTCCCGGCTGCAAGGCGCGAATATGGCTGGCGACCACCTGATCGAGCAGCGGCTGCTGCGCCGGGTTGATGACCAGCACAGCGATGCCGGCAGCAAGCGCCGTGCCCAAAAGAAAGCTCGCACCGTCGCGCCACCAGGCGGAGCGGCGCGGCCGCTGCGGCGTCTTTGCCGCCAGCCCCGCGGCCAGGGCGCGGCGCAAGCTGTCGGGTGCCGGGTAATAGGGCGCCGCTTCGCGCAGCAAACCGCGCGCCGCTTCGAATTCGGCATAGGCCGCGCGACAGATCATGCAGCTTTCGCGGTGTTGAAGCGCCCGTGCCGCATCGGCCGCGTCGAGCTCGCCGTCGAACTCGGCCTGGACCAGCAAAAGATTCTCGCAGTCCGTCATGGCCATTAACGCTCCTCGCTCTTGATCGCGGCCACCAGCATCTGCCGTCCGCGCCAAAGCCGCGACATGACGGTCCCGATCGGTGTCTCTGTGATCTGCGCAATCTCCTTGTAAGAGAGCTCCTCGATCTCGCGCAGGATCAGGGTTTCGCGCAGCTCGGTCGGCAGCGCCGCCAAGAGTCGCGCGACGCGCTGGCGATCCTCGCGCCGCCGCAGCGTCGTTTCCGGATCATCGCCGGGATCGACCAGCTCTGGCGCATGCGGCTCGCCCTCCGCGGCCTCGCCGGGCAAGGCCACCAACACGGCGCCGCGCACCAGCTTTTTCGAGGCGTAGGCGGTGTTGCGCACGATCTGCAACAGCCAGGCGCGCGGGTTGGTGCCGCGGAACCCGCCGAAATAGGTGACGGCGCGCAACACCGCCTCCTGCACCACGTCATCGGCATCGGCGGCGTTGCGTGTCAGCCACCGCGCAAGGTTATAGGCAGCGTCGAGATGCGGCAGGATCACGGCGTCGAAAGCGGCGGCGCTCTTGATGGCTGGGTCATCGATCATGGTGGACCGCTCTTCATAGATCGCCGGCGCCGCGATTTTATTCGCGCCCGCAAGCGATCATGCGCGGCAAAAAAATGGCGAATAAATCGCCGCGGCGGCCGGTCTTCTCCATATCGCCACACGAGGAAAGGTCGACCGCCATGAGAGATGACGAATTCGTGAACCGTCCATCGCGCCGTTTGCTTCTGTCCTGCATGACCTGGGGCAGCGCCGGCATCCTGTGGACCATGTTGGGCGGCGTGCCGCGCGCCCGCGCCTTCGACCAGATCGCGGCGGAGCCCGATCGCGGCGCGTCGTCCCATGCCTTCAGCTTCGTGCAGATCAGCGATTCGCATATCGGCTTCAACAAGGAAGCCAACCCGATGCCCGATGCGACCTTGCGCGCGGCGCTCGCGCAGACGGCGGCGCTGCCGCAAAAGCCCGCTTTCATGCTGCACACCGGCGATGTGACGCATCTCTCGAAGCCGAGCGAGTTCGATGCGGCCGGGCAGATCATGAAAACGGCGGGGCTCGAGACCTTCTATGTCCCGGGCGAGCACGACGTCATCAATGACGAGGGCAAGGCATTCTTCGAGCGCTTCGGCCGCGCCAAGGGTACCGATGGCTGGTACAGCTTCGATCAGGGCGGCGTTCACTTCGTCGGCCTTATCAATGTCGTCAATTTGAAGGCCGGCGGTCTCGGCTATTTGGGGCCCGACCAGCTCAAATGGCTCGAGGCCGACCTCAAGGAGAAAAGTGCCAGCACGCCGATCGTCGTCTTCGCGCATATGCCCCTCTGGTCGCTTTATCCGAATTGGGGCTGGGGCACCGACGATGCCGCCGAGGCGCTCGGCTACCTGAAGCGCTTCGGCTCGGTCACGGTCCTCAACGGCCATATTCACCAGATCATGCAGAAGGTCGAGGGGAACGTCTCGTTCCAGACCGCGCTGTCGACCGCCTTCCCTCAGCCCGCGCCCGGCAACGGCCCGGGCCCCGGACCGCTCGTCGTGCCGGCCGAGAAGCTCAGATCGACCCTCGGCATCCGCCGCATCGAGTTCGCCGCCGCGAAGCCGACGATCAGCGACAATAGCTTGGCGGGATGAGGGCGATGATCAAGTTTCTGGGAACGGTCGCCGCCGGGATCCTCGTCGGCTTTGCCGGGATGGCGCTCGCACATGATATGACGGGGATGCGCATGGCCGACGCATCGCCGCCCGCTCAGACCGCGGCGGTCGAGCCGGGCGCGGTCGCGATCGACAATTTCGCCTTCGGGCCCGACACCCTCACCGTCGCGGCGGGGACGACCGTGACCTGGACCAATCACGACGACGAGCCGCACACCGTCGTCAGCGGCGACAATCCGCGGCTCTTCAAATCATCGGCCTTGGATGTCGGCGACAAATTCTCGTTCAAATTCGACAAGCCCGGCACCTACACATATTTCTGCTCGATCCACCCGCATATGACCGGGACGGTGGTGGTCAAATAACGAGCGCTCCTCTCTTATCGCGCGATGAGAATCTGACGGCCGGCGGAAGCCCCCATCCGCCGGCCATCGTTTTGCGGGCCAAACAATTTAATCTCGTCATGCGCGGACTTGTTCCGCGCATCCACGGGTTCATCTCACGTTCCAAACCCGTGGATGGCCGGCACGGAGGCCA
>CAYMNX010000752.1:0-12510 GCA_964391905.1 uncultured Rhizobiaceae bacterium | reverse complement strand
ATCGTCGAAGCCGTGCTTGCGGCCGAGCGCGGCCATGTGGCGGCACGGTTGCGCGCCTAACCGCTGTCCCGCTGCGAGCGCCAGAAAAAACTCGCGGTGACTATTCGGTGACCGAACACGATCGTCATAACACCGTAACGGTTCTTTAACACCGCGCCCCGACCATCGCTACGCGATAGGTCGCGTGCTGCACGGGGGCGAAGCCATGACCAAGATCCACGCCATTGACGCTCTGTTCGAGCGTGCCGCGCCGCGGATGACCGCGACGCGATAGGCTCGCGGCAGCGCCGTTAAGCAAAAGCGAACCATGCGTGCGCAGCGTCGATATTTCGGCCCGCGGCGACCCAGAGCATCGCGAGCCTGGCGATGGCGCCTGTGCATCGCGCTGACGCCGATGCTTGTCGCCGCGCTTCCGAGCGCCTGCATGGCGTTGAGCCCCAAGGGCCATGAGATCGTCGCCGATGTCGCGGAGCAATTCCTTGAGCCGCGCGCGGCCGGCGAGATACGCAAGCTCTTGGCGCTCGAGAACGAGACGAGCCTCGACGCCGTTATCGTTTGGGCCGAGCAGCTGCGCAGGCCCAACCGCGAGACCGCGCGTTGGCTCTCGGTCAACATCCCGCTGCATGCCATCGCCTATGATGCCCACCGCGATTGCGGCGGTGGCGCCTGTATCGTCGCGAAGCTCAATCAGTTCGTCACCATTCTGCATGACCGCGCGACGCCGCCGCACGACCGGCTCGACGCTTTGAAATATGTCGTGCTGCTGGCGGGCGAAATTCATCAGCCGATGCATGCGGTCGATAACGGCGACCGCGGCGGCGCCACGCTCATCGTCATCTGCGACGGCCGCCAGACGACGCTGCGCGCGCTCTGGGACAACGAGCTTCTCGATCGCGTCGCCGATCCGCGCGCAGTCGCGCTCGAGCTCGCGCATGCGGTTTCGGCGCGCCAGCGCCAGCGCTGGCAAAAAGATACGGTCGCGGATTGGGCGAATGAGAGTCACGCCATCGCCAAGGGCTTCGTCTATCGCTATTTGCCGGCGAACGGCGTTTTGCCGGGCGGCTACGAAGCCGCGGTGCTGCCGGTGGCGCTCGACCGCCTGAAGCAGGCCGGCGTGCGGCTCGCCGGCATCCTCAACCGCTCGCTTTAGACGAGCGCACCGCGCGATTGCATTTACGCAGGGAAAAAATGCGTCGAGGGACGCCGTGCCTTGCGTTGCTTTCACACCGGTAACGAGGCACGATCTCGCCGCCAGCAGGTCCAGGCAGGAGGCGATGATGATCTTTCGCCAATTATTCGATCCGCAATCTTCGACATATACCTATCTGCTCGGCGATGCGCAGAGCGGCGACGCGCTTCTCATCGATCCGGTCTTCGAGCAAGCGCAACGCGATGCCGCGCTCATTGCCGAACTGGGCCTGCGCCTTGTCTTTACGCTCGAGACTCATATCCATGCCGATCACGTGACCGGCGCATGGCTGCTGAAGCAGCGCCTGGGCGGCAAGATCGCCCTCGCCAAAGCGAGCGAGGCCGCGGGTGCCGATCGTTTCCTCGCGCATGGCGACCGCATCGCTTTCGGCCCGCGCTTTCTTGAGGTTCGCGCGACGCCTGGACACACGAGTACCTGCCTCACCTATGTCCTCGACGACCACAGCATGGCCTTTACCGGCGATTGCCTGTTGATCCGCGGTTGCGGCCGAACCGATTTTCAAAGCGGCAGCGCGGGGCAGCTCTATCGCTCCGTCCACGACCAGATCTTCTCGCTCCCGGGCTCCTGCCTTCTCTATCCCGGCCACGACTATCGCGGCGCGACCGTCACGAGCGTCGCCGAGGAGGCGCGCTTCAATCCGCGTCTCGGCGGCGCGCTGAGCGAAGCCGATTTCGTCGGCACGATGAGACATCTCAATCTCGCGCATCCCAAAAAGATGGATATCGCCGTTCCCGCCAATCTCAAATGCGGCAAGCCCGATCATGCGGAAGAAGGAATGGCTGCGCCGGATTGGGCGCCCTTGACCTTCACCTTCGCTGGAATCTGGGAGGTCGAGCCCTATTGGCTCGAGGAGCATGCGGGCGGGGTGCAGATCGTCGATGTGCGCGAGCCCGAGGAATTCGACGGTGCGTTGGGGCACCTGCCCCGCGCGCGGCTGATCCCCCTCGCCGATCTGCCGCAGCGTCTCGACGAGCTGCGCCGCGATCAACCGGTCGTCACCGTCTGCCGCGCCGGCGGCCGCTCGGCCCAGGCTGCGATCAAGCTCCAGCAGGCGGGCTTTACCCAAGTCGCCAACCTTGCCGGCGGCATGCTGCGCTGGCTCGCCGATCGCAACTCCGTCGATGGCGGCGGGATCTGAAGACGGCGCGAACGGAATTACTTTCCGTGGCCGAAGCGCACCAGAAGCAGCCCCAGGCCGATCAGCCAAAGGCTGAGCGGGCCGGACACGCGCCAATGGCCGAGCATCGATGCCGCGGGAAAGATGCGGACGAGGCCGAGCGGGATGAAACGGGAGACCGTCCCGATGCCGAGAACAGCCCCGCCTATGCCGCAAATATGGCCGAGCGACCGGAACAGCCGCGCCATGCGCTCACCCATGCCACCAGCAACAGCTTACGGAGCTACAGCCTACTCTCAATGGCGCGGCGGCGAAAGCTGACGCGAGAGCGTCGCCAAAGGCAGCGGTCGCCCGGCCGTCACGCCGGGCCGAAAAGCGTGTTGTCGCGCAGATCGCCGGCGCGCGCGCGCTCGAGCTCCTGGCTATAGCGGCGCAGCGCATAAGCCTCGGTGACGAAGCCGACGATCTTGCGGTCGTCGGCGCTGGCCAGCACCGGCAGCACTTCGAGCTCGGCTCTGGCGAAGCGCTCGAGCGCGATCCGCACATTCTGATGCGGAAGCAGGAATTCCGTCTCGCCCTGCCGCAGGTCGCGTGCCACCATGCCGGCAAGCCTTTCGTCCAAATCCGGATTGTGCGCATCGGCGGTGGGGATCATGCCGGCGTAGTTTCCGGCCGGATCGAGGAGAAAAACCCATTTCGTGCCGCCCAGGGGGACCTGCGCCCGCAATTCCGCCAGCGGCAGATCCTCGGCCACAGTCTGCGCGTCGCGCCGCATCAGCTTGCTAACGATCAGATCGCGAATCCAGCCGATATCGGCACCGCTTTGGATCGGGACGCCGCGCACGTGAAAGCGCCAAGTGGCGAAGGAATAGCCGAAGCCAACGCGGACGATGATCGAGGCGACGATCACGCCGATCATCACACCGACGGACACGTAGAAATTCGCCGTAAGCTCGAGGATCAGGAGGATCATGGTGATGGGAGCGCCGACGATCGCCGCGGCGACCGTTCCCATCCCGACCAGGGTATAGGCGAGCTGATCGATGGCATGACCCGGGACCAGCGCCTGGACGACCCCGCCCGACGCGGCGCCAAAAAGAGCGCCCAGGAAGAGCGAGGAGCTGAAGAGGCCGCCACGGAAGCCGGCGCCGACGGAAATGGCCGATGCCATCGCCTTGGCCGGAATCAGCAACATCAGAATGATCAACGGCACCCTGCCCTCGATGACCTCCTGGATCGCGCCGTGCCCGCTGCCGAGTACCTGCGGCGCAAAGAAGGCGATCATTCCGACGATGAGACCGCCGAACATCGGCCGCACCCAGACCGGAATCCGGTACCGGCGGATGACCTTTTCGATCCAGGTGACGCTCACCATGGTGACGATGCCAAGGCCAGCCGCCAAGATGCCGAGAAGGCTGAAGAAGGCGTAGTCGCGGCCGTGGATTTGCATCGCCTCAGAGACGAAGAACAGCGGCTGCGAGCCGGCGGTCCATCGCGTCACGAAGGTCCCGGCGAGGGCCGCGACGGTCACGGGCGCGAGCGTCGCCGTTGAATAGCTGCCGATGATCAGCTCGAAGGCGTAGAAGGCCCCCGCGAGCGGCGCATTGAACGCCGCGGCGATCGCGGCCGCCGCGCCACAACCGACCAGGGTCCGCAGATCGTCACGGCGGGCACGCAGGATCTCGCCCACATTCGAGGCAAAGCCAGATCCCAATTGCGTGTAGGCCGCCTCGAGCCCGACCGAAGCGCCGAACCCGTCCGAGAGCAGCGCCATGAGGGCAAGATTGGCGCTGTCGATGAGCGACATTTTGCCGCCGTAAAGCGCATTCGCCTCGATCGCGTCGACGACCTCGCGCGGCCGGACGCGGCGGATCATCACCGTCCCGATCCCGATCACCAGCCCGCCGATCGCCGGGACGATCAAGACCTTCCACCAGGTGAGATCGACCCCTTCGCTCAGCAGGCGGTCGGCGGGCAGGCCGAAATTGATCTGGTGGAGCGTCTGCATCATCTGATGAAGCGCCATCACGCCGAGGCCGATCGCCATGCCGAGAATTCCGCTCAGAACCGTGAGCGCGACCTCGTTGTTGCGGAGATGGCGGCGATCGAGCTGACGCAGCAGCGCGCGCCAGCGCAGCCGCAGGAGAAACCTCGCCGCGCGCCAGTCCGTCACATAGCGAAGCGAAGGGATGCTGCGCGATGACAAGACCGCCACCGCCTTCGGCTGTCCGACCTCAAGCGCCATCGCACCCCGCCCCGCTCAATCGGCTGCGCAGTTGGTGGACATGGCGGGGGTCAGATGGAAGTCTCACGATCAAACACAAGAACGATAGAGCTCGATGTATGGGTATCAACGTTTTAAAGCGGGTTTAATTCCCAATTGGCCCTCGTGGAGCCGCGATTTGCGTGACCATTCGGGGTCGCACGAGACCGTGGCCTCATCGGCGCCGATGAGGCCACACACTGGTTAAATATATATGCGTTGGCGCCGAGCTCGATCCCCGCAGGGTCGCATCGCTGCAGACGCTACGGGCTCTCCCCTATTTGGTGTTTGGCGTCGGGCTTCTTGGCCACGAGATCGATCAGGGCCGACATGCCCCGATGACGGCTGCCTTCATGGATCTCGGCATCGTATTCGCCGAGATAGAGAATCTCCATGCGGGCAAAGGCGGCGCGCAGCATCTCGGCGGTGTAGAGATTCTCGATCCGCGGCGGGCCACCCGTCCCATAAGCGAGCTGCTCCGGACGATAGCCCTCGATGAACAGGAGGCCGCCCGGCAGCAGCACGTCCTCCATCTGATGGAAAAGAACGTCGCGCAGACGCGGCCCGGCGAATTGAAAGAAGATCCCGACCACGACGTCGAAGCGCGGCGGCCCCCAATCCCACCTCTCGAGATCGGCGCAAATGATGTCGAGCGTGACGCCTTCGCGTTCAGCCAGGCGGCGCGCCTTGGCAACCCCCTTGGGCGACAAATCGACCGAGCTGACCTCGAGCCCCTGTCGCGCCAGCCAGACGCCGTTGCGTCCCTCGCCATCGGCGATGGCGAGCGCCCTCTGTCCCGGCTTCAAGCGATGCGCCTGTGCGGCGAGAAAGGCGTTGGGCGCCGTGCCGAACCAATAGTCGTCGCCGGCAAAGCGCTCGTCCCATTGTGCGCGCTCGCGTTCCTTATCGGGAATTACCGCCATGATCGCCTCCTCACGGCGCCGAACCCGCGCTCTTACGCACGCATGGAAACATGACGCAGGCTTGAGTTCGATCGTCGCACGGCGCATCGTCCCACCGATCGCATGGAATTGACAGCGCAGAATATTTGCTTCTCCGGCGGCGCGGGCGGCGCCGATCTCGCTTGGGGCGCAGCCGCCGCGCAACGCGGCGATACCGTCATTCATTTCTCTTTTCGCGGTCATCGCACGCAGGCGCCTCGCGCCTTGCTCTGCGTGCTAGGCGCCGCGGCATTGCGCGGGGCCGATCCGCATCTCCGCCGCGCCGCGCGATATTTGCAGCGGCCGTGGCCGCCGGCGAGCGCTTACGCCCTGTCCCTGCTGCGCCGCGATTGGCACCAGGTGAAGGACAGCGAGCGCCTTTACGCCGTGGGCAGCTTCCGCCGCGACGGGCATATCGCCGGCGGCACCGCCTGGACGGTGGCGATGTTTCTCGACCGCCATCGCGGCACGGATTGCGACGCGTTCTTCTTCGATCAGCAAACGCGGCTCTGGCTGCGCTGGAGCGGCGAATGGGTGCCGATCGCCAAGCCGCCCACCCCGCATGGTCGCTGGACCGGCATCGGCACGCGCCGCTTGAGCGCCATCGGCGCCGACGCGATTCGCGGACTCTTGGCGGATCAATAACGCAGCCGAGGCCGCAAATTTGCCACGATTACGGGGTCATCCTGCGCATGACGCAGCTTGTTGACTGATGCTATCTTCCTGAGCCATCCATGGATCCATCACGCTTGGTTCTCGCAGCAGCGACCGGCGCGATCATCGGCATCATCGTGGTGGTCGCGCTCTCGTGGAGCCTGCGCCTTATCGGCGCGCGGCGCGACCGATCCGTCCGACATGCGCCCACGCCCGGCGCGGCTGTCGTCCACCACGAAGGCGATCATCGTCCTGCTGGCCACGATCGGTTACGGCTTCATCGGCTATGCCGATCGGAGCCCGGGACCGCCGCGGGTAGCATCGCCGCCGCCCGCAGCCGCGCCAAGCGCGCCCGCGACATCGGCACAGATCACGATTGGCGGCGTCGTGCTCAACTTCGAGCCACCAGACGGCTACTGCATCTATCCGGCACCGCTCTTGAACACGGTGATCGCGCATCAGGCGAAGATCAATCCCGACAACGTCGTGCATACCGTGTTCGGCAGCTGCGATCAGCTGCGCGACGCGGGATTGGCGCAAACCCGGATTCGCGATTTCGGTATGCTCATGACGCCGCGCGCGCAGCTCAATCAGACGCTCGATCAACCGGAGCTCGACCGAATCGTCGCAAGCTCGATCGACCCTAACTCCGTCAAGCAGTCGCTCGATCAGCGGCTGAAGCGGGCGCAAAGCAAACTGAAGCTGCAAGCCTTCTCGTCGCTCGGGGTGCTCGAGCGCGATAATAAAGGGACAGCCTATTTCGCCTATCTCTTCAAGGCCGATACGGAAGACGAGAAGTTCGCGCAGGCCTGCATCATGGCGATGACGACGATCAAGGGGCGCCTCGTCTCTTATTACCTTTATACCGACTACAGCAAGGATGCGCGCGCGGTCCTTCTCTCTCTGCTGCAGAAGGCGAAATCTGGCATCGGCGATTTCGCCGCGCGCAACGACTGATCGAACATCGAGCCGCGATCGCGCCAGGCCGCAGCCAATTGTTGCCGCGGAATGCATGGCTATATCGAACGTTGTCCTGATTGAAGAGGCGTCACACCTCGTCGCGGTTTGGAGGAGGCAATGCAGCGCAGCAAATCCATGGTCAAAGCAATCGCGCTTCTCGGCTTCGCGGGATGTCTTGCTCTGTGCGGCTTGGCTTCGCCCGCTGCGGCGCAAACTTATGTATGCCCGCCCGGTTATTACTTCCTCGCGGGCTATGGCTGCTATCCGTTTGGCGGCAACCCGCGTTACTTCGTGCCGCCACCGCCTCCGGTCTATGTCTACCCGACCTATCCATTCGCCGCGCCGTTCGGCTTCGGCTTTCGCTTCGGCGGTCCTTTCCACGGCGGCGACCATTTCCATGGCGGCCATGGCCATCGCTGACCCCGCGCGTAGGATAGCCGCGCCGCCCGAATGACCGAACTCAGCGCAAGCGGCTGAGCGATCCCCCAAAGCCCTCAGATGCACGCCGACGGCACGCGCTCTCGTCGATCTTGACGCGGGCCTGCCCGCCCTTTCCGCATGATGATCGATTGATATTATCTTTTATAAACAGCCCAATACGGACTGAATTTAATAAATAAGATCGGCATCAAAGCACGGCTTTTATCTGCGAGTCAGCGCCGGATCTCGATCACACGCCTCTCGGTTTTGTCATGGCAGCGCCCGCCTGCGATCTCAGGCACAGGGCCCGTCCAGGAGCAAAGCTCCTTCTTGGGAAAATGTGATTCTATCTCTGTAGATACCGCTCTAGAGTGGAACCAGGGAAAGCATGGCGCCGCTGTTGTTCTGTGGGGCAGAGGCGCACAGTCGGAGGACCACATGGCGTTGATCAAATTGATGCGCGATCCTGGGCTCGTGCCCGACGGATTTGTCCTTGCGCGTCAACGTGAAGACGGATCGTTCTATACTCGTGACGAAGCCAATGCGATCCCGGTCGGGGCCGATCGCGACTGGCCTGGCCTCGCCCTCGCTTTCGGCCGGCGCTTCTCTCCTGACCAGATCGAGGAGGCCGAAGCGTGGCTGCTCGAAAATCTCGGCGCCTGTGCCGACGACCCCGGGTATTTCTGATCCGTCTCTATTACTCGGAAGCCTCTATCTATCCACTGGCGGTCTGTCTTTATTGTTGCCCGGTTTTTTCCACAAAAAAGCCACAGCCTAACGAGCGTTAATCTATTGCCATAAAACTGCGAAACCCTCATCGTATTATCGATCATCGGGGTTCTTGCTGAACTACCTGGTGCATTTTCGGGGGTTTTTGAGCATGCAGAACATCTTGGGTGTCGTCCGCGCCGCCGTCGTCGCGGGGGCGATTGCTTGGGCTTCCACGGCAAGCGCCAATGTCATCTCGATCGATTTTCCCCAAGATGTCGTGCCGGGCACGATGGTCAATAACGGTAATGGCATGGCAGGCGGCTTCGTCATTTCGCCAAGCGCGGAATATACGCTCGTTGCTCCCGGGGGTGGTGGCGGCAGCCTCATCGCCAGCGGGCTCGGCTTCGACAGCGACGGGCCAGCGAACCCGAATTTTCTCGGCCCGTACAAGCTCAGCACCGCCTCCCTCTATATCGGGTCCACCGGCTCGCCCTTCAGCTTGCTAAGCCTCAGCCTCATCTCGAGTGGCTTCGATGACCTCTTCGAGGTGGTTTCCTCGAAGGGCGGCGTCTACAACGTGCCGCATCAGCCGGGCGGCGGAACGATCGACATCGACTTTTCCGATCCTGCCTGGACGGATATCGATTGGTTTCTCCTCGGCTATTTCGATGCCGGCGTGCCGACGGTGGGTCTGACGCAGATGGTCGTCAGCAGCGTCGCGGAACCGGCAACACTGCTCCTCTTCGGTGTCGGGCTCCTCGCCCTCTGTGCCTTTGGCCGGCCCCGCAACGGGCTTAGGGAGAGATCACGCGCTTTTTCGTGATTACCTTGCTTAAACCTAACACGAATTAAGCATATTTTTACCGCAACGACGCATCAAGGTGGCATCAACCCTTGTTGCGGAGGTCACGATGCTGACCACGATTTGCGTTGCCGGGCTCATTGGCTTGGGTGCCGGCACTTTCGCCGCTGCCAGCGCAGATGTTTTTCCCAGCATTCGCTCACGATTGACCCAGTGGGGCAGCGGCGTGCTCGTCGCCAGCGTTGCCGTTTTGGGTTTCGCGATCGCGCTGATCTAATCGAGCGAGGAGGTCGCAAGCAGCGCTTGCGGTCCGTCTTCGCGACGAGAACCCGTCTCCCGTGTGTTAAGCACGGCCTCAAGCCGTTGCGGCACCGAGTCGCGGGTCGCGTCTTGCGGCAGAACTGGCCTTTTCTTCCGTCCATCCGATGTCATAATCGCGCCCGCCTGTGTGGGGCGAACCCGGCACAGCCCGTATGTAAGGGGGAATGACGCTGATGCCGGATGGAACATTGCCGATTACCGAGCAGACAATTGCAGCGCGGCTCGAGCGCCTGCCCTATTCGCGCTGGCATATCACAGTAACCGCCTTTCTCGGCGTCGCGATCTTCTTCGACAGCTTTGATTCGCTCGCCATCGCCTACGTCCTGCCGGTGCTGGTCCGCGAATGGCATATCGCGCCGCAGAGCATCGGCGGGCTCATCAGCATCGCCAATCTCGGCCAGGCGCTCGGCGCCTTCATTTTCGGCTATGCCGCCGAGAAGATCGGCCGGGTCTCGGCCGCGCGCATCACCATCATCCTTTATGCGGCGATGAGCCTTGCCTGCGCCTTCTCGCAGAATTACGAGCAGCTTTTCTGGTTCCGCTTCATCGAGGGCATCGGCCTCGGCGGCGAGATCCCCGTCGCTTCGACCTATATCAGCGAGATCCTGCGCGCCGAGCGCCGGGGCAGCTCGTTCCTGTCCTATCAGATGATCTTTCCGATCGGGCTCCTCGGCGCCGGCATCGGCGGCGCCGCCATGGTGCCGACCTTCGGCTGGCAGTCGATGTTCATCCTCGGCGCGGTGCCGGCGATCATCTCGATCTTCCTGCGCCGCTATTGCCCGGAATCGCCGCGCTGGCTCGCAAGCAAGGGCCGGTTGCGCGAGGCCGACGCGACCGTCGCCAAGATCGAGCGCATCGTCTCGCGCAACGGCAAAATCAAGCTGCCGCCGGTGCCCGAGCTGCAGGCGAGGCCCGCCGGTACCAAGACGCGCTGGCAGGAGCTGTTCCCGGGCGAATATCGCAGGCGCACCCTGCTCGTCTGGGTACTCTGGGCTTGCTCCTATATCGTTTCCTACGGCATGCAGGGGTGGGTTCCGACGCTCTTCCGCGAGGTCTACCACCTCGATCTCCAGACCTCGCTCAACTATGCGATCTCGGCGCCGGCCGGAAGCGTCATCGGCGCCGCGATTTGCGCCTTGCTGATCGACCGCACCGGACGGCGCTACTGGTTCGTCGGCGCCTATCTGCTGCTCGCGGCGGGGCTGATCGAGCTCTGGCTCGTCGGCGCCAACAGCGCGCTGGGCATGCTCTATGGCTACGGCTTCTGCTCGATCTGGCTCGGCTCGATGAACATGGCGATCTTCCTCTACACGGCCGAGATCTATCCGACGCGCATGCGGGCAATGGGTGTCGCCTGGGCGAGCTTCTGGCTGCGTGTCGCCGCGACCATCGGGCCGTTGATCGTCGGCTACATCCTGCCGCGCTACCATATCGGCGGCGTGTTCCTGATCTTCTCGGTCGCCGCCGTGATCGGCGCCGCCGCCGCTATTTTCATGGTCGAGACCAAGAAGCGCGTGCTCGAGGAAGTGAGCCCGTGAGAGACGCTAGAAGCTCAAAGCTCCTAGCTTACGGCTTAGAGCTTCCTCGAAGGGGGGCGCTTGCGCATGGCGCGCTTCGCCGATACGGTCTGTCTCCGCGCATCTCGTGGAGCAATTAAGGGAGAACCAAATGGCCAAAGGCTATTGGATTGCGGTTTATCGCTCGATTAAGAACCCTGCCGCGCTGCAGGATTATGCAAAGCTCGCGGGGCCCGCGATCCAATCGCATGGCGGGCGCTTCCTCGCCCGCGGCAATCCGACGAAGGTCTACGAGGCCGGCCTCAGCGAGCGCACCGTGATCATCGAATTCGACAGCGTGCAGCAAGCCATCGCCGCGCATGACAGCGCCGGCTACAAGGAAGCGCTTAAAGCGCTGGGCGACGCTGCCGAGCGCGATATGCGCATCGTCGAAGGGGTATAATCGCCATATCATCGGCGCGTCCGCTTGAGGCCGCGCGCCTTCCCGACGCTTGGATGCTCGCGAAGCGGCCTTGCCGGTTCAGCCGGAGCGAAAGCGGCGCTCGAGCTCTTTGATCTCGCCGAGGCCAACGGCGTCGGTGAACTGCGCGAAGCTCGGCAGCTTGTCGAGCCCTTGCGGCGTGCCATGGGCGCGCAAATGCGCCAGGTATTCGCGCAATCCCGCCAGCATCGCCAGCACCGACCCGATCGGAAAAATCACCAGCGCGATGCCCAAAGCCCGAATTCGGTCGAGGCTGATAGGCGGTGTGCGGCCCTGCTCGACCCAGTTGAGCAGGATCGGGCAACCTTCGAGCCGCGTCGCGATCTTCTCGATTTCCGCCTCGGTGGTCGGCGCCTCGACCCATAATAGATCGGCGCCCGCATCGGCATAGCGGCGCGCACGGTCGATCGCGCTGTCGACGCCCTCGAGCGCGAGCGCATCGGTGCGGGCGATCAGGACGAAGTCGGGATCGCTCCGCGCGGCGACGGCCGCGCGCAGCTTCGCGACCATATCCTCGACCGGTATGACGGTCTTGCCGGACATATGTCCGCATCTCTTGGGGCTCGCCTGATCCTCGAGGTGAATCGCCGCGACACCGGCCTGCTCATACTCGCGCACGGTGCGGATGACGTTGATCGGATTGCCGTAGCCCGTGTCGGCATCGGCAATCACCGGCAGATCGACGGCCTCGGCGATGCGCCGGGCGCTGTCGATCATCTCCGACCCGCCGAGCAAGCCGACATCCGGTCGTCCGAGGAGCGAGGCGGTGGTCGCGAAGCCGCCCATATAAACGGCCGCGAAGCCGGCCTCTTCGACGAGCCGCGCCGAGAGCGCGTCGTGACTGCCGGGCGCGAGCAGCGGCCTCTGCGTCGCGAGCAGATCACGCAGGCGACGGCGACGGTTTTGGGGATGGGTCAGCAGATTAGCCATGGCATACCTTTCCGAGCAGGCCGCAATTCCTCGGCCATATTTCCTGTGATGTCAGGCGGCGCCAAAACGAAAACGGCGCCGCCGCTCAATTGCCGATGGGAGAGAGGTGGGAATTGTCGTGGCGCCATGATGCGGGAGCGCCATGCGCGCAACGCACGGGATGCGGCCTATCGCTCGCCGCCT